>NZ_JBHVEU010000420.1:0-7820 GCF_042802075.1 Kitasatospora sp. NPDC057518 | reverse complement strand
GCGCACACGCGCCGGGCCCCGTCGCAGCGGGTCCTGGACCGGGGGACGCCCCGGGTCAGGGGTGTCCGGGTCAGGCCTTGCCGTTCGCCCGCTGCTCGGCGAAGCGGACCAGGGTGCGCACCGCGCTCGCGGTGCCGCCCTTCGGGGTGTAGCCGTACGGCGCGCTCTCGTGGAACGCCGGACCGGCGATGTCCAGGTGCGCCCAGTCGGTGCCCTCGGCCACGAACTCCTTCAGGAACAGGCCGGCCACCAGGCCGCCGCCCATCCGCTCGCCCATGTTGGCCAGGTCGGCGATGGTCGACTCGGTCATGCCCTTGCGCAGGTCGGCCGGCAGCGGCATCGGCCAGGACTGCTCGCCCACCTCGCCGGCCAGGGCGTGCAGGCCGTCGCGCAGCTCGTCGTTGTTCGACATCACACCGAAGGTGCGGTTGCCCAGGGCCAGCACCATGGCGCCGGTCAGGGTGGCCACGTCGACGATGACGTCCGGGTTCTCCTCGCCGGCCCGCACGATCGCGTCGGCCAGCACCAGGCGGCCCTCGGCGTCGGTGTTCAGCACCTCGACGGTCTTGCCGCCGTACATCCGCAGCACGTCGCCGGGGCGGGTGGCGGAGCCGGACGGCATGTTCTCGGCCAGCGCCAGCCAGCCGGTCACGTTGACGGCCAGGCCCAGGCGCTTGGCGGCCACCACGGCGGCGAACACGGCGGCGGCGCCGGCCATGTCGCACTTCATGGTCTCGTTGTGGCCGGCCGGCTTCAGCGAGATGCCGCCCGAGTCGTAGGTGATGCCCTTGCCGACGAACGCCAGGGTGGCCTTGGCCTTCGGGTGGGTGTAGGCCACCTTCACCAGGCGGGGCGGGTTCGCCGAGCCGATGCCGACGCCGATCAGGCCGCCGAAGCCGCCCTTGGTCAGCGCCTTCTCGTCCAGCACCTCGACCTTGAGGCCGTGCTCCTTGCCGGCCGCCTGGGCGAGCGCGGCGAAGCTCTTCGGGTTCAGGTCGTTCGGCGCGGTGTTGACCAGGTCGCGGGCCCGGTTCATCTCCTCGCCGATCGCGGTGGCGCGCTCCACGGCGGCCTTGGCGTCCTTGCTGCCCTTGCGGGCGGCCAGCACGACCAGCTCGCCGACCGGCTCCTTGCCGTTGCCGTCGCCCTTGTAGGTGCCGAAGGCGTACGAGCCGAGCAGGCCGCCCAGCGCGACCGCCTCGATGTCCGCCGCGGACTCGGCCGGCAGGGCCAGCGCGGCCTTCTTGGCACCGGCCAGGGTGCGGGCGGCGACACCGGCGGCGCGGCGCAGCGTCTCCAGCGCGTAACCGTCCTCGGCGGCCTCGCCCAGGCCGACCGCGAGCACGAGCGCGGCCTTCAGGCCGGCGGGGGAGGGGACCTTGACGGCCTCGCCCTCGGCGCCGGTCGCGCCCAGGGTGCTGAGGACCTCGGTCAGCTTGCCCTCGAACGCCTCGTTCACGGCCTCGGCACCGGGGGCCAGCACGATGCCCTTCGGGCCCTTCGCGACACCGACCACCAGGGCGTCCGCGCGCAGCGAGGCGGCGGAGGAGGTGCTCACAGACAATGCAGTCACGTAATGCGTCCTGTTCTTTCGCGGTCCACGGCCGGCCACGGCGAGGCTGCCGCACCGGCGCAGCCCGCGCCGTCGCAGGCCGTCCGCCGGCGGGCCTCCGGGTCCGGGCCCCCTGGCTGCGCGCGTCCGCCGGGGTGGCCGCGTACACCAGAGGCCCCGGCTCCTCGGTACGCGCCGGGCGGGCAGGACCTGCCACGGTGCAGGGCTGCGGTGCTCCACGCATGGTAGTCCGCATGGTGGGATCACGCGCCGCCCGGTGTCAGCCGAGCAACGCCAGGGCGAACAGCGAGGCGGTCGCGGCGGTTTCGGCCATCGCGCCGAGCACGTCCCCGGTGATCCCGCCGAACCTGCGCACGCACCGCCGGAGCAGCAGCCAGGAGCAGCCCGTGCCGACCGCAACGGCCAGCGGGAGGCGGAGAACTGACCATCCGTCGAGCAGTCCGGCCGCGGCCAGGGCGAGCGCGGCGGCGGCCGTCGCGGCGGCGGCCCCGGCGGGCGGCACGGTGCCCGCGACCATCGCCCCGAGCCCGCCCGGCCGGGCGGCCGGCACCGAGCGCAGACAGCCCCAGGCGAGCGCGCAGCGGGCGGCCGTCGCCGAGGCGAGCACCGCGAGGGCGCCGCGCAGCGGGGAGTGGCCGAACTGTCCGGCCAGCGCGGCCACCTGGGCGAGCAGGACGAGGACCAGGGTCAGGACGCCGAACGGACCGATGTCGGACTGCTTCATGATGCGCAGCGCGTCCTCGGCCGGCTTCCCGCTGCCCAGCCCGTCGGCGACGTCCGCCAGGCCGTCCAGGTGCAGACCCCGGGTCAGCCCGGCGAGCACCCCCACCGCGGCCACCGCGCCGAGCGGCCCGCCCGCCCGCCAGGCCACCAGGGCCCCGACCACGGCCGCCAGGGTGCCCAGCACCAGCCCGACCACCGGGGCCGTCACCATCGCCCGGGCCGCCGCGGCCCGGTCCCAGCGCTCCACCCGCACCCGCAGCACGGACAGCGTCCCGAACCCGAACCGCAGGCCCTCGGCCCAGCCGGCCCGGTCGCCGCGGTCCGTCATGTGCGCGTTCCTCTCGAAGGTCAGACAGCAGGACAGTCAGACAGCAGGACAGTAGGAGAGGGCGGGAAAGCAAGAACGCCCCGGCGAAGGGGCGTTCTCCGGACGGCCGGGGCCGCCGCTACAGCTTCCGCAGCAGGTCCGCCGCCGAGGGCAGCCTCGGCTGCTCCTTCGGCGCGCCCGGCGCCGCCGGCACGAAGGGCTTCGGGGCCTCGTCCGCGAGCACGTCCCCCGCGGCCTGGAGCAGCGGCAGCGCCAGCAGCGCGCCGACGCCCTCGCCCATGGTGATGCCCTGGTCCTGCAGCGGCGTCAGGGTCAGCCGGTCGTACGCCTTCGCCTGGGCCGGCTCGCCGCTGGACTGCCCGGCGCGCCACCACTCCGGCGCCCGGAAGGCGATCCGCTGCGCGACCAGCGCGCAGGCCGCCGAGACCACGCCGTCCAGCACCACCGGCAGCCGTCGGACGGCCGCCTGGAGCAGGAAGCCGGTGATCGCGGCGAAGTCGGCGCCGCCGGTGGCGCCGAGCAGGGCCAGCTGGTCGCCGAGCACCGGCCGGGCCCGCCGCAGCGAGTCCCGGATGGTGGCGCACTTGACCATCCACACCCGGTCGTCGATCCCGGAGCCGCGCCCGGTCACCGCCGCCGCGTCGGTCCCGCAGAGCGCGCCGACCAGCACGCCGGCGACCGTGGTGGCGCCGACCCCGAGGTCGCCGAGCAGCACCAGGTCGGTGCCGGCGTCGGCCTCCTCGTCGGCGACGGCCATGCCGGCCCGGAACGCCCGGACGGTCTCCTGGGCGGTGAGCGCGTCCTCGACGTCGATCCGCCCGGAGCCGCGCCGGATCCGGTGGGCGACCACCTCGTCCGGGAAGTCGGTCGGGTCGGCGTCCACGGCGACGTCGACGACCCGCACCTGGGCGCCGTAGCGCGCGGCCAGCCGGGACACCGGCGCGCTGCCGTCGAGCACGGCCCGCACCCGGGCCGCGGTGCCGCCCCGGGCGGGCATCCGGGAGACCCCGAGCGCCGCCACGCCGTGGTCGGCGGCGAACAGCAGCACCTTGGGGGCGGAGACGGGCAGCACCGGCGAGCGCCCCTGTACGGAGGCCAGCCAGCTGCCCAGCTCCTCGAGCCGGCCGAGCCCGCCGCGCGGCCGGTCGGCCGCCTGCCAGCGCTCCTCGGCGGCCCGCCGGGCGCTCTCGTCGGGGCGCTCGACGAGCGAGGAGAACGTATCGAGATCCACGGTCGTGTCCATCGTCCGGAAGGCTACACGGCGCGGGTGTTCAGCCAACGGCTGGCTTGACGGTCAGCACCTGACCGGCCACCACCAGCAGGACCCGCTCGGAGGCGTCGGCCACGGCCATGTTGAGCCGGCCCAGGGTGTCGCGGAAGCGGCGGCCCGCGGCGGTGGCCGGGACGACGCCCATGCCGACCTCGTTGCTCACCGCGACGGCGGTCCGTCCGGTGGCCGCCCAGGCCCGCGCCAGCGCCTCGCAGCGGCGCTGCACGGCGGCCTCGCCGCCGGCCGCCCAGACCTCGTCGTCCCAGGCGCCGCACTCGTCCATCACGGCGGTCAGCCACAGGGCGAGGCAGTCGACCAGCACCGGTGCCGGGTCGTCCGGGTCGGCCAGCACGGCCTCCAGGTCGCAGGTCTCGGCGGTGCGCCAGCTCGCCGGCCGGCGCTCCCGGTGCAGCGCGACCCGCTGGGCCCACTCGGCGTCGCCGTCGCGGGTGCCGCCGGTGGCCACGTACAGGACGTCCGGACGGTCGGCGAGCAGCTGCTCGGCGCGGGTGGACTTGCCGGAGCGGGCGCCGCCGAGCAGCAGGGTGCGGGGCAGCGGGGGACGGGTGGGCTCGGATCGGGTCGCCATGCCGTCCATCCTGCCGGAGCAGGCATACGGAAGATCGGGCCGGGCAGGCTATGGTGCGCAGCAACACAGGCAGCGTGGTCAGTGGGAGGAGCCGGCATGGTCTGGACGTGGCGGTACGAGAAGGCGGACGGCAGCGCGGTGACGCCGGGCGCCGGCCAGGAGGAGTTCGCCGGCCAGGGGGACGCCGAGACCTGGATCGGGGAGACCTGGAAGCAGCTCGCGGAGGACGGTGTGGACACCGCGGTGCTGCTGGAGGACGACCGGGTCGTCTACTCGATGAGCCTGGGCGAGGAGTAGCGCGGACGGGGTGGAGCGGCCGCGGCGCGGCTACTTCGCCCCGATCACGTGCAGGAGCGCGGCGACCTGCCGGTACGGGTCGGTGCGGCCGGCCCGGTCCTCGGCTTCCAGGAGCTGGGCCAGCTGCCGCCCGTCCACCGGCGGGGCCGCGTCGTCCGGGGCGCTGTCGGTGAAGACCCGCACGCCGTACCAGTGCCGCAGCGGGACGGACACCTCGGAGAGGGTGACGGTGAGGTCGGCGAGCCGGTCGGCCCGTGCGGCCAGTCCGAGCCGGTTGTAGTACCGGTCGCTCTCGAAGGCGTGCAGGGCGGCCCGCCAGTCCCCGGCGGCGGCCGGCCGCAGGGCGAGCGCGTCGCGGTTGCGGACCAGCAGCGAGAGCAGCCCCCCGGGCGCCAGCAGCCGGGCCAGCGAGGCGATCATCGGGTCCGGGTCGGGCAGGTACATCAGGACGCCGTGGCAGAGCACCACGTCGAAGCTGCGCGGGCCGAACCAGCGCCCGCACTGGTGGCCGTCGCCGCTGAGCAGCTGCATCCGGCCGCGGACCTCCGGCGGCTCCTCGGCGAGCGCCCCCTGGGCGACGCCGAGCGCGACCGGGTCCGAGTCGATCCCGGTGACGTAGTGGCCGGCCCGGGCCAGCCGCAGGGCCTGGGTGCCCTGGCCGCAGCCGATGTCGAGGACGCGCTGCCCGCTGCGGCCGGCCAGCTGTTCGGCGAGCTGGCGGGCGACGAGCTCCTGGCGGACGAAGTTGCGCAGCCCGCCGAGCCGGTCCAGCCAGGCGCCGGTGCCGCCCGCGAAGGAGCCGCTGCGCGAGGGCAGCCGGCGCTCCTGGGCGAGGCGGTCGTGGCCGCCGTCGCCCTGCCCCGGCAGCGCGCCGCCCTGCCCGGGGAGTGCGTAGAGGCCGGGCCCCTCCCAGGAGGGCGGGGCCCAGCCGGAGCCGACCGGTTCGGCGGTCAGGGCTTCTCCCCGCGCCGCACCTGCGGCTTGGGCAGGCGCAGCCGGCGCATCTGGAGGGTGCGCATGATGCCGTACGCGACGGCGCCGCGGGTGTTCTGGTCGGCGAAGCGCTCGGCCAGCTGCTTGCGCAGGCCGAAGCCGAGGCGGACGAAGTCCAGGATCACCAGCACGAAGAACAGCAGGAACAGCAGCGTGGAGAGCAGCTGGAGCGCCGGCACCTTGACGATGCTGAGCACCAGGATGACCACGGCGGCCGGCAGGAAGAACTCGGCCAGCGACCAGCGGGAGTCCACGTAGTCGCGGGCGAACTTGCGCACCGGGCCCTTGTCACGGGCCGGCAGGTGGCGCTCGTCGCCGTTCATCAGCGCCTGGCGCTGCTTCTCGCGCTCGGCGCGCATCCGCTCGCGCCCCTGGCGGGCGGCCTCCTTGCGGTCCTTGGGCACGGTCACCCGGGTACGCCGGTTGGCCTCGGCCTCACTGCGCTTGGGGGTGGGGCGGCCCTTCTTGGCCTGCGGATCGCGGGCCTGGGTCGTCTCGTCCTGCTTCTCCAGCACGGTGGCGGAGGCGGCGGCATCATCTGAACGGCGTCGGAACACACCACCAGCGTACGGGGTGCGACGCGGCTTCCACGGGCGCCCTCGGAACCGAACACATATCGATACCGCCAGGTCGCCGTCCGAAGCGGGTTTCCCGGGCCCTTCCCGTAGGGGATCAGTCGGATGGACGATGGGGGGGATGAGGGGCGGATCCACCCGGGGGAGGAGGAAACGCCACTGGTCGCTGTAGCAGTCTTGTTGCAGGCAGGTGCACTGCGGCGAAGGGCTCGCTGCACATACACTCGTCGTGTCTGGTAACGAGATAGAGACCGCAGGCCGGAGAAGGGGGCACCCGAGGCCCATGAGCGACGGAATCATGAAGCGTATGGGGCTGATCTTCCGCTCCAAGGCGAACAAGGCCTTGGATCGGGCGGAGGATCCGCGTGAGACGCTTGACTACTCCTACCAGAAGCAGCTTGAGCTGCTCCAGAAGGTACGGCGTGGTGTCGCGGATGTCGCGACCTCGCGCAAGCGGCTCGAACTCCAGCTGACGCAGCTCCAGCAGCAGTCGGCGAAGTACGAGGACCAGGGCCGCAAGGCGCTGTCGCTCGGCCGGGAGGACCTCGCCCGCGAGGCGCTGACCCGCAAGGCCAACATGCAGTCGCAGATCAACGACCTGGAGACGCAGTACCAGCAGCTCCAGGCCGAGGAGGAGAAGCTCACCCTCGCCTCCCAGCGACTTCAGGCCAAGGTGGACGCCTTCCGCACCAAGAAGGAGACCATCAAGGCGACGTACACCGCCGCCCAGGCGCAGACCCGCATCGCCGAGTCCTTCTCCGGGATCTCGGAGGAGATGGGCGACGTCGGCCTGGCGATCCAGCGTGCCGAGGACAAGACCGCCCAGATGCAGGCCCGGGCGGGCGCGATCGACGAGCTGCTGGCCTCCGGTGCGCTCGACGACGCGAGCGGTCTCGGCCGCAAGGACGACATCGAGGCCGAGCTGGAGCGGGTGGCCGGCGGTTCCGACGTCGAGCTGGAGCTGGCCCGGATGAAGGCCGAGCTCTCCGGTCCCTCCTCGGCCGGCCCCGCCGCGATCGAGCAGGGCAAGCAGGACGTCCAGCCGCAGCCGCAGCAGGACACCCCGCGCATCAACTACAACAAGTGATCTGAGCTCGACCCCACGAACCAGGGAGACGCACGGCATGATCATGAGGGTCATGGGTGAGGGGCAGTACGAGGTGGGCGACGACCACCTGAACCTGCTCAACGAGCTCGACGCCGAGCTCGTCACCGCAGTGGAGTCGGGGGACGAGGCGCTCTTCCGTGAGGCCTACGGCAAGCTCATCGAGGCGGTGAAGCAGTACGGCACCCCGGTGCCGCTGGATTCGCTGGAGCCGTCCGAGCTGATCCTGCCGAGCGCCGACGCGACGATCGACGAGGTCCGCGAGCTGCTGATGGCCGACGGCGAGGGCGTGATCCCGGGCTTCCCGGAGTAGGGCCGCGGCCGCTGCCAGACGAAAGGGCGGGCCCCCTCCACCACCGAGGGGGCC
>NZ_JBHVEU010000419.1:0-7836 GCF_042802075.1 Kitasatospora sp. NPDC057518 | reverse complement strand
GTGCCATGGCACGGACAGGCCCTGGACCTGCGGCAGGCTGCCGGCGACGGTGAGGCCGAGGGCGCGTTCCTCGGCATGGTCCGGCGCCGGGACGGGCCCTCGGTCCCCGTCACGGCGCTGCTTCCTGATCCGGAAAGATCCCGGGGAAGGCCCGGGGCGGCGTCAGTAGATGAGGACGTCCCAGTGGCTGCCCTCGTTGCAGTACAGGTTGCCCGACGCGGCCTGCCACTGCGGGTAGCCGTCGCCCCGGAGGCCGATGTAGGTGAAGCTGTTCTGGACGTAGCTGTCGATGCAGGAGCTGCGGGCGATGTCGACCTTGTAGCCGTTGTAGTGGCTGTAGGTGCCGGAGGCGTGGCCGACCTCGGTGCCGCCCGTGATGTTGATGGCGCAGCCGCTGGCCTGCTTGAGGGTGATGACGGCGCTGACGGTGCCCGAGTTGATCTGGTCGAACGAGGTGCAGGTGGAGTTGGACCTGGTGGTGCAGCCCCCGCTGGAACTCCACGTGATGCCGGCGCCGCTGAACTGGCCGGCGGCCGCGGACTGCGACAGCTTGGTGCCGCTGGCGCCGGCCGTGGGCGCCGAGAGGGCGAGGCCGGCCAGGGCCAGGGCGACGACGGTGGCTGCGGTGCGTGGCTTCATCTGCATCTCCCGGTGAGGATGGTGTGCATCCGACTCGACCCCCGCCCTCCTGCCGCGCCTCGCTGGGAGGGCGGGAGGTCCGGCGCCGGGCCGACGGAACCGGCCCGGACGTAGGGGTCGTACGCAGTGCTGTGACGCGACAGTGCTCCGGCACGAGGGCCGACCGATCCCTCCGGCGCCACCGCCCGCCGCTCCCGGGAAACGGGGGGCGACGGGCTTCGAGCGCCGGCATCGGACCAGGATGCCCCATCGTTGTCTATGCGAGTAGACCCCGGGCTGTGAATTTCGCGTGACCGGGAGCGGCCTTCAGTGCGTCGAAACGCTCAGGCGAGCGGTCCGGCGGAGTACGGTGTCGCGGCGTCGGCGGACGGGAGGGCCGACGGCGAGGAGGCCGACGGGCGGCCGCCGCAAGTGCCCGCGGAGTACAGGGCGTTGGAGGTCCTCAGCATCGCGGCATGGTCCGACAGGTCGTACCGGTTGATCGAGGTGGCGAACTGCCGCTTGCCGGTGACCTCGCCGACCAGCAGGGTGTTGTAGCCGGGGATGCCGCCGTCGTGTCCCCAGAACTCGCCGCAGGGCGTGGACAGCCGCTGGAGCCCGAGGCCGTAGCCGGCGGCCGCGTTCGGGCCGCTGGTGTCCTTCATCGCGGCGAGTTCGGCCGGGCCGAGCAGCTGCCCGCCGAGCAGGGCGGCGATGAAGCGGGTGAGGTCCGCGGTGGTGGAGATGCCCGCCCCGGCGGCGGACGCCATCGACGGGTTGAGCAGCGTCACGTCGGCGGGGCCGGTGGGGAGCTTGTAGTAGCCGTGCGCGTGGGAGCCGGGGATGAAGGGCGAGTAGAGGGGCATCGAGGTGCCCGTCAGGCCCAGTGGCCGGATGATGCGGCGGTCCACCTCCTGCGCCCAACTGCGCCCGGTGAGGCGCTCGATGATCATGCTGATGAGCACGTAGTCGGTGTTGGAGTAGTGCCAGCCCTGACCGGGGGCGAAGTACGGCGGGTACTTGTTGGCGATGTCCACGAGCTGCTGCGGCCGGTAGGACGTCCAGCGCCCACCCGCCAGCCACTGCCGCAGTGTCTCCTCGTTGCTCGCGTCGAACGCCGGGTCCTCGGTGAAGTCGTGGATGCCGCTGGTGTGGTTGAGCAGTTGGCGCACGGTGATGCCGGCGCCGTTCGGGACCACACCCGGCAGGCGGCTCTCGACGGAGTCGTCGAGGCCGATCCGGTGTTCCGCGACCAGTTGGAGGACTACCGTCGCGACGAAGGTCTTGGTGACGCTGCCGATCCGGAACCGGCCGTCCGGATCGGCGGGCGCACCGGTGGCCAGGTCGGCCACTCCGGCCGCACCCTTCCAGACCGTGGAGCCGTTCTCCCGGACGCGGGCCAGTGTCGCCGCCGCACCGCCCTCCCGCACCATGGCCCGGACCGCCGCGTCCAGGGCCGCCCCGTCCGCCGTCCGCTCACCGCCCGCCGCCGCCACCCGGTGGGGCGCCGCCGGGGCGCCCGCCGCGCCGGCGGCCGGGGCCAAGGCCGCCAGCAGGCCCGCACCGGCGAGCGCGACGACCGCCGACCGCCCGACCGGGCGCCGCCACCGTCGACCCTTCGAGCCGAGTCTCCCGCGCCTCGGATCCGCCGTCCCGTCCGCCATGCCGTCCTCCCGAAGTCGACCGACCGAATGTGATCAACACCCGTCACAACAAAGACAGTTGACAGAGTGTCAGTCAGCAGCTTTACGAGGCGTCCACCTCAGGTCCGGAGCATCTCCGTCCCGGGACCCATCTTCCCGTCCGGAGGACTCCACCTCAGGTCGAAGGCCGCCCCCGACGGATCCCTGAGGCCTCGGTGGATCGAGTGGCCGGCAGCCGGGATAGGGGCTGGCGCACGCCGTCCACCTCGCCCTGGTGGTTCACCCTCACGGGTGAACTACGGGCCCATCCGGCCCTGTGACCAAGCCGGGGCCGGGGAGGCGCCGAAGGCCGGGAGGAAGCGGTCCGGCATTCGGCCGGGCCGACGAGCCGAGACGGGACATGATGGCCAGCGAGCACATCGACACCCGGCTGCTGGAAGAACTCGCCGAGCAGTCAGAGGACTTGAACAGTGACGCGCTGCGGGTCACCCGCACCGCGCTGACCGACTTCGAGCAGGGGGCCGAGCCCGCGCGCCGCTGGTGGCAGCGTGGCACGGCGCTCGCGGGCCTGGCGGGAGCGGTCGGCCTGGCCGGCCTGACCCGGGCGGCGGCCTCCCCGTCGGCGACGGCCTCCGGGGACGACATCCGGGCGCTGCAGACCGCCGCGTCGATCGAGAACCTGGCCGTGGCCGTTTACCGGGCCGCCGCGGGCCTGCCGTTCATCAAGGACGGCAACCGGACGGTGGCCGCGTTCATCGCCAGGACCACCGAGCAGCACCAGGCCCACGCCAAGGCCTTCAACACCGCCGCGACCGCCGCCGGCGGCAAGGCGCAGAACGACCCCGACCCGAAGTACAAGGCCGTCGTCGACCAGGCGCTGCCCACCCTCAGGACCCCGGCGGACGTGGTGAAGCTCGCCATCACCCTGGAGGACGTCGCCGCGCAGACCTACACCAGGAACGTCGGCCAGGTGGGCAGCGCGGACCTGCGCAGGCTCTTCGCCTCCGTCGCCCCGGTCGAGGCCCAGCACCGCGCCGTCCTGCTGGCCGTGCAGGCGCTGCTGGCGGGCGACGCCGCCGACCTGGTGACCATCCCGGTCGACCCGGCGAAGCTGCCCGCCGCGGCCGGAAGCGTGGGCTTCCCCGACGCCTTCCAGACGACCGAGAACGCCTCCCCGATCGCCGAAGGGGCTGTGAAGTGACTGCCGACCGTACCTGGGAGCCCGCCGTCGGCGAGGCCGAACTCACCCGTCTGACCCGGGAGATGAACGAGGCCCACCGGGCAACCCTCCCGGCCATGCGGGCGACCGCCCGCGAGCTGGTCGCGGACATCCGCGCCACCGGGCGGGTCGACGTGGGCCGCCGCCGCTTCCTGCTCGGAGCGGGCGGGGCCGCCGCCGGCCTCGTCCTGACCGCGTGCTCCAGCAGCCGGAGCCGCACCAACCCGGTCCCCGGCAGCGGAGCCTCCACCACGCCGGCTTCGGCCCAGGCGTCCGGGAGGTACACCGGCGATCTGAAGGTGGTGGCCCTGGCCACCGCGCTGGAGAACCAGGCCGTCGGTGCCTACCAGGCCGCACTCGACGCCGCGAAGGCGGGCAGGCTCGGTGCCGTCCCCCCGGCGGTGGCGACGTTCGTGACCGCCGCGATGGCCCAGCACGCCGACCACGCCAAGGCCTGGAACGCGGTCCTCACCGGTGCCGGCCTGCCCGCGATCACCGGCGTGCCGCTCTCCAACCAGCCGGAGACGCTGGCCGCGCTGGGCAAGGCCGCCTCCGTCGGCGACGTTGCCGAGCTCGCCCTCCGGCTGGAGGACCAGGCGGCCCAGACGTACCTCTTCGCGGCCTGCAACGTCGCCAGTCCCGCCGGCATCGCCACCGCTGCCGGTATCGCCCCCGTCGAGGCCATGCACGCCGCGATCCTCAACTTCGTGCTCGGCCGGTACCCCGTTCCGGACGACTTCCTGCCCACCGACAAGGCTGCCGCGCCCACCCTGCTCACCGTCTGACCCCCCAGCAGGCGCGCGCCCGGCGATCCGGACCGACACCCCCCCGGCCCCGGCGGGCGCGCGCCCCATCCCGACCGGTGCCGATCGACCGGTCCTGCCCGCCGCTCGGCCCAGGAGGCCCTCATGCATTGCTACCGTTCGCACGGCAGGCCCGGACGGTCGCAGCCGGCCGGATCCGACAACGGCCGCGGAGGGAGGCGGGGGTGAGCGCCGTCGTGTACCTTCCCGCTCCCCGCTTCCGCGGCCCGGATCTGAAGGAACTGGTCGCCAGGACGGCGTTCGGCGACCAGGAGGCGTTCGCCCGGCTGTACGACGCGGTGGCCGGCCCGGTGCTGGGCCTCGTGCTGCGGGTGCTGCGGGATCCGTCGCAGTCGGAGGAGGTCACCCAGGAGGTGATGTTCGAGCTGTGGCGCACCGCGGACCGGTACGAGCCGCAGCGCGGAGAGGTGATGGCCTGGGTGCTGACGGTGGCCCACCGACGAGCGGTGGACCGGGTCCGGGCCGCGCAGGCCGCCACCGAGCGGGACCAGAGGGCGGCCGCCCGGGCGCGTGTTCCCGCGTTCGACGAGGTCGTCGAGCAGGTCGAGGGCCGGCTGGAGCGCGAGCAGGTCCGCCGATGCCTGCGGTCGCTGACGGAACTGCAGCGTGAATCGGTCACCCTGGCGTACTACCGGGGGCACACCTACCCTGAGGTCGCCCGGCTGTTGGGCATCCCGCTCGGCACCGTCAAGACCCGGATGCGGGACGGCCTGATCCGCCTGCGCGACTGCCTGGGAGTGGGATCATGAATGCGGTACCCGATGCGCACACCCTCACCGGTGCGTACGCGGCGGACGCGTTGCCGGACGGGGACCGCGTCGCGTTCGAGCGCCACCTCGCCCAGTGCCCGGCCTGCGCGCGGGAGGTCTCCGAGTTCCAGGTGACCCTGGCGCGGCTCGGGGCCGCCGAATCGGTGGAGCCGCCGCAGGAGCTCAAGGCGCGGGTCATGCGGGGCATCGGCCACGTCCGCCAGCTCCGGTCGACGGCCGGGCCCGCGGCGGCGCGACCGCGGTACACGTCGAGCCTGGCACGGCAGTGGCCCAGGGTGCTCCTGGCGGCGTGCCTGGCCCTGGCCGCGGGGGCCGGTGCCATCGCGGTGCGACAGCACGGTGAGGCGGGCCGGGCCCAGGCCCAGGCGAGCCGGCTGCGCGACCAGCAGGCGGCCGTCGCGAGCCTGCTGTCCGCTCCGGACGTGCGCACCTCCACTGCGGTCTCCGGCCCGGCCGCCGCCACGGTCGTGTGGTCGGCCGGCCGCGGGCAGGCCGCGTTCCTCGTCACCGGCATGCCTGTCCCGCCGCGGGGGCGTGCCTACGAGCTGTGGTTCGACGATGGCGGCACGATGAGGCCGGCCGGCCTGCTGCGGGCCGGCGACGGGCAGTTGCTGCTCACCGGGAGCATCGGCGGCGCCGGCGGGGTCGGCGTGACCGAGGAACCGTCCGGCGGATCGGACCACCCCACCGGGCGGCCCCTCATGATGCTGCCGCTCGCCTGATGACACCCCGATGGGTGCCGGAGGCCCCGTGACATCAAAACGTAACGCTTCCGTGGAAAGTCGCCAGGCGTAAAGTCTTCCCCAACTCCTGCTAAATCTGGCATGTTTCCCTCAATTCCCGTGCGATCCCCCTCACGTACGGTCTGAATCGGAGGATACGTGTCACCCCTGATATCCCGGCGGCTCGGCCGCCCGGCCGCAGCCCTCGCCGTGCTCTCGGCCATGGCGCTCGCCACCCCCACCGCGTTCGCGACCGCCGCCACCACGACCACCACCCCCACCGTCCCCGGCGCCGTCTCCGCGCCCGCGGCACAAGCGCCCGCCGCCCAGGCCCCCGCCGTTCCCGCCGCCGCGGGCAGCGCGGCGGGCTGGGCCGCCGGCACCCGTGCCTACCTGGTGATCAGCGCCCCCGCCGACATCGCCGCCGCCAAGGCCGCCGTCGCCGCCAAGGGCGGTACGGTCTTCTCGAGTTACGACCAGATCGGCGTCATCGTCGCCCACTCCACCAGCGCCGGCTTCGCCGCCGCGCTGCGCACCGTCACCGGCATCCAGCAGGTCGGCGCGACCCGCACCTCCGACGTGCCGGCCGACGCCTACAGCCCGGCGCTGCCCGCCAACCCGGCGCAGGCGGCCACCACGCTCACCGAGTCCAACCGCTGGGACATGACGCAGATCAAGGCCGACCAGGCCTGGAGCGTCAGCACCGGCTCGCCGTCCGTCAAGGTCGGCGTGCTCGACACCGGCGTGGACGACCAGCACCAGGACCTCGCGCCGAACTTCGACGCCGCCGACTCGGTCTCCTGCGCCTACGGCAAGCCCGACGCCCGCACCGGCGCCTGGCGGGACGTGGACACCCACGGCACCCACGTCGCCGGCACCATCGCGGCCGCGAAGAACGGCAAGGGCGTCATCGGTGTCGCACCGGGCGTGAAGATCGCCTCGGTCCGGATCGCCGAGCCGACCAGCACCCTGTTCTACGCCGAGAACACCGTCTGCGGCTTCGTCTGGGCCGGCGACCACGGCTTCAAGGTCACCAACAACAGCTACTACACCGACCCCTGGCAGTTCAACTGCCCGAACGACCTCGACCAGGCGGCCATCATCGAGGGCGTCAAGCGCGCCCAGGAGTACGCCGAGGGCAAGGGCTCGCTGCAGGTCGCGGCGGCCGGCAACGCCAACTACGACCTGGCCAACAAGACCACCGACACCGAGAGCCCGAACGACTCCACCAAGGTCACCCGGACGATCACCAACGCCTGCATCGACATCCCCACCGAACTCCCCGGCGTGGTGACCGTCGCGGCCACGGGCAGCGGCAGCGGCAAGGCCTCCTACTCCAACTTCGGCCGGGGCGTCATCGACGTCGCGGCGCCCGGCGGTGACGGTGCCACCGGCGTCTACTCGACCCTGCCCGGCGGCAAGTACGGCACCAAGAGCGGCACTTCGATGGCCTCCCCGCACGTCACCGGGGTGGCCGCGCTGATCGCGAGCAGCAACCCCTCGCTCACCCCGGCCGACATCCGGGCCCGGCTGGCGAGCCAGGCCAACGACCTGGCCTGCCCCGCCTCCGACAGCCGCTGCACCGGCACCACCGCCGACAACTCCTTCTTCGGCGAGGGCCAGGTCGACGCGCTGAAGGCGGTCGGCGGCGCCACCCAGCCCACCGGCACGTACTTCGAGAACACCGCCGACGTGGCGATCCCCGACAACACCACGGTGGAGAGCCCGATCACCGTCACCGGTGTCACCGGCAACGCCCCGGCGACGCTCAAGGTCGGCGTGGACATCAAGCACACCTACCGCGGCGACCTCGTCCTCTCCCTGGTCGCGCCCGACGGCACGGTCTACCTCCTGGAGGACTTCCCGAACAGCGACAGCACCGACAACGTCGCCAAGACCTACACCGTCAACGCCTCCGCGAGCGCGGCGAACGGCACCTGGAAGCTCCGGGTGAAGGACGGCGCCTCCGGCGACACCGGCACGATCGACGCCTGGAATCTCACCTTCTGATCCCGCGGTTCCCCGGCATCGGCGACCTCG
>NZ_JBHVEU010000418.1:0-7903 GCF_042802075.1 Kitasatospora sp. NPDC057518 | reverse complement strand
GGGCCGGCCGCGCCTACGCCCGGCGGCGCGGGCCCACGGGCCGTGCCGCCGGGCCGGGCAGAGGAGCGTCGAAGCCCCCGGGGCCGTAGGGGCGACTACCCGCCGGTACCGGTGGCGGGCCGTAGGCCGTCGGGGACACTGCGCCGAATCGGCGCACCGCCGTGCAGGAGACCCGGGAGCCTTCCATGCCGCCGTCCGCCCGCCCCGCCCCCTCGGCCGCCGCGCCACCGGCCCGGCGCTCGGCGCTGCGCCGCCTGGGCGAGTGGTGCGCGCGCCACTGGCTGACCGTCATCCTGCTGTGGCTCGTCGCCCTGGCCGGCGTCCAGGCCGCCAACCGGGCCGTCGGCGGCTCCTACTCGGACGACTTCTCGCTGCCCGGCACCCAGGCGCAGCAGGGCCGGAGCGTGTTGCAGGCGCACGAGCCGGCCGCGGCGGGCACCAGTTCCCAGGTGGTGCTGCACGACGCGGCGCGGCTGACGGGCTTCCAGCCGCAGATCGCCGGGGCGGTGGCGGCGCTGCAGCAGTTGCCGCACGTGCTGTCGGTGCAGAGTCCGCTGCCGCCGCCGGGGCAGGGTCCGGTGCCGGGCGGGCCGCTGTCCGCCGACGGGCTGACCGGGTACCTGACCGTGCGGTTCGACACCAATCCGACGCTGCTGGGCAAGGACTACCTGCCGGGGGTGGACGCGGCGGTGGCGCCGCTGCGGGCGGCCGGGGTGCAGGTGGAGTACGGGGGTCCGCTGGGCGAGTTGGCCCGGCCGGCGGCGGACGACCGGTCCAGTGAGGTGATCGGTTTCGCGGTGGCGGTGGTGGTGCTGCTGGTGGGGTTCGGCAGTGCGATCGCGGCGGGGCTGCCGCTGCTGACGGCGCTGGTCGCGGCGTTCATGGTCGGCAAGCACGAACAAACGTGGTAATCAAGATGGTGACTCCTTCCCCGGCTAAAGCTGGGACTTCTCGCTAACCCTTCCGGGCGTCGCGACGGACCAGCCCGGCCCGTAGAACGTTGATGGCTCCTACCGTGTCAGCGTGGGCCTCATGATCGCAGGCGACGCAGTGGAAGGCTTCCTGAGTGGGCCGGTTCTCCTTGGCGACATGTCCGCAGTGGGGGCATGTGCGAGAGGTGTTGCGGGGGTCCACAGCGATGACTTCCCGTCCGGCGCTCTCAGCCTTGGCGTGCAGGATCGTCAGGAACACCCCCCAACCGGCATCCGATATCGAGCGGTTGAGCCCTGCCTTCGCGGAAGCGCCGTTCGGAAGGAACGCGCCGGGCCGGTCGGGGTCGGGCTTGGGCGCAGGGGTGCGCACCATGGTGCGGATCGTCAGGTTCTCGTGGGCGATGACGTCGTGCGCCCTGATCAGGTCAAGGGCAGTCTTGTGGGCGTGGTCGAGTCGCCGGCGGCGAACTTTGCGGTGAAGGTCGGCCACCCGTTGGACGGCCTTTCGACGGCGGTTGCCACCTCGCTTGCAGCGGCTGAGGGCCTGCTGCGCGGCTTCCAACTTGGCGCCGGCCTTCCGGCCATGGCGAGGGTTGGGCACGAACCCGCCATTGGAGTCGGCAAGGAAGTTGGCTATGCCCATGTCGACGCCGACCATGCTGCCGGTCTTCGGCAACGGCTCAGGTGTGGTCTGTTCGACGGTCAGCACGACAAACCATCTACGGCCCTCGCGCTTCACCGAGACCGTCTTGACCTTGCCGGCTACCGGTCGGTGCCGGTTGACCTTGACGTGCCCCACGCCCTGGAACCGGACGCGAGTCACGGGGTCGTGCGGGGTGGAGTCCCAGCGGCAGCCGTCGCCGTCCTTGGGGAAGTCCACCGTGTCGAACCGGCCCACCCCGCGGAACCGCGGGTAGCCAGGCCTCTCACCAGACTTGACCCGCCGGAAGAAGCCTGCGAACGCCTTGTCCAACCGGCGAAGCGTCGCCTGCTGCGAGGAAAAGGACCAGCGGCCCTGACATTCCGGGTCGAACGACCGGATCTCCTTGAGCTGTGCGGACTGCTGCCCATATGTGACCGACGTCTTCGACACATGCCGGTAGGCGTCCCGGCGCTCCTGCAACGCCCCGTTGTACAGCGAGCAGTGATCCCGCAGCATCTCGGCCAGTGCCTGCGCCTGGCCTACGGTGGGCCGAATCAAGAACTTGTATGCACGGATCATCCGGCCCACCCTCCTCTCAGCATCGGCATCAACATGCCACATGCCACTGACAGCAGCACGCATGACGGGCAACGACGTGACCTCGGCTGCTGCTGGTCCCGGCGGTGATGACGCTGCTGGGCTCGGCGGCCTGGTGGACGCCGCGGTTCCTGGACCGGGTGCTGCCGCACATCGACACCGAGGGCACCAACGCCTAACTCGCCGGGTGGCGCAGGGCGACGGCGGCGCGGACGGTGGCGGCCTGGTGGGCGGCCTGGCGGGCGACGGGGAGCCAGACGGGCTGGAAGGTCCGCTGGTACTGGGCGCACCAGTCGCGCAGGAGGTGGTCGAGGCGGGCGGCCTGGGGTGCGGCGGGGGCGCCGGCGACGCGGACGGCGCGGCGCAGCAGGGCGGCGGCGCGGACCGGGACGCGGTGGGCCCACAGGTCGATGCCGGTGAGGCGGGCGCGGGTGATCGGGGTCTGTAGGAGCTCCTGTCCGTGGCCGTCCGGGTCCCATGCGTCGGCGAGTTGACGCAGGGCGGTGAGCGGGGTGCGGGCGGCGCGCAGCAGGGGGGTGTCGGGGTTTCGCACGTAGGGCAGGGCGGCGTCGAGGAGTGCGGTGAGGAGTGTGCCGCGGTGGCGCAGGCGGTCGGCGCAGGTGCGCAGGTACAGGCGGACGGCGGTGGCGGGGCGGCTGTCGCCGAGGTGGGCGCTGGTGAAGGCGGGGACTTCGACGAGGACGGTCTGGCCGCCGTGGCGCTGGGGGGCGAACCAGGTGCCGGCGCGGGCTTCGTCGGCGCCGTGGTGGGGGGTGAGGACGCCGGTGGTGGTCTCCTGCCGGTCGATGTGGTGGGGGGTCATGAGGTAGACGCCGGGGCCGGATTCGTGCAGGCGGAAGGTGTCGAAGTTGCCGGTCTCGACGGGGATGCCGTGGTGGGCGGCGGAGCGGGCGAAGGGGTGGGCGAGGGCGGCGGGGTCGCCGGTGGCCTGGACGAAGGTGCCGCCGACGTCGGTGCTGTGGAGGGAGAACTGGAGGGTGGGGCGCAGTTCGTCGATGAGGTCGAGGAGGGCGCGGCTCTCGGGGAGGTCGGCGCCGGCGGCGGGGGCCCATTCGGGCTGTTCCTCGGCGGCGGGGCGGTAGTAGTGGTCGAAGTAGTCGGGCAGGGTGCGGGCGTGGCGGCTGCCGTCGGCGAGGTGGGCGCCGTCGGGGTCGAGGCAGAGCAGGAAGTGCCAGGCGAGGTCGGGGCGTTGGGCCGTGAGGGCGTGGTGGGCGAGGTCGTTGACGGCGGCGCGGGCGGCGAACTCGTCGGCGTGGGCGCCGGCGACGACGAGGAGGTTGTGCGGGGCGCGGCCGGTTCCGTGCGGGGCGGGGCCGACGGTCAGCAGGGTCAGGGGGCGTCCGGCGCGGGAGGTGCCGACGGTGCGCACCCGGCAGCGGTCGGGCCGGTGGGCGGCCAACTGGTGGGCGGTGGCGGTGAGTTCGTCGAGGCTCGGGTAGCGGTCGTGGAGCTTGGCGGCCCGGCCGGCCGGGGTCGTCGTGTCGGTCACCTTCGGTTTCCTCCCCTGTGGTCGTGGCAGTAGTTCTACCTGGCACGCGGGGCCGCCGGTACGGGTCGGGCCCGCCCGGGCGCGGTGGCTCGGGCGGGCCCGGTAGGGCTGGAGGGGCCGGCGGGGTCAGTCGGTGACGGGGCGGGTGTCGAGGCGGATGTGGTCGACGGCCCAGTACCAGTTGTTGCCGGCGTCGTACATGCGGAACCGGAGGGTCACCGAGCGGGCTCCGGCGGGGACGGCGAGGCTGCGGGTGATCCGGGTGTTCTGGACGTCCTTGCCGGCGTTGTCGTTGCCGGTGGCGTCGGAGCTGTAGGCGAGCAGGCGGGTCTCGGTGCCGTTGTCGAAGACGGCGGTGACGGAGGCCTTCTGCGGGGCCTCCTGGCGGTAGTGGGAGTCGAAGGCGAGGTGGAGGGTGTCGGTGCCGGCCGGGATGGCGACGGCGGGCGAGACCAGGGTGGAGTCGAAGACGCCCTTGCGGGAGGGCGAGCCGGTGTCGTCCCAGTCGTCGGGGTCGGCGACGGCGACGACGCCCAGGGCGCGGGTGAAGTTGCCGCGGTCCTGGGCGCCGAGGGCGGCCCATTCGCGCTTGGTGTGGAAGGTCCAGCCCTGGAGGCGGACGGTGCCCTGGGGCATGGCGGGGGCGTTGACCACTGTCCAGCCCTTGGGGGCCTGGGCGGTCCAGCCGAGCAGGCCGGATTCCGGCTTGAGGGCGTCGGCGAGGGATTCGAAGTCCTCGTCGAGGAGGTGGCCGGTCATCGCCGGGGCGGGGCGGGCGGCGAGTTCGCCGTCGGCGAGGGCGAGGCGGCCGTCGGCCTGGGCGCGGGCGGTGACCAGGAGGCGGTGGGTGGCGCCGGCGGGCAGTTGGGCGGGCGGGGTGACCTGCCAGACGGCGGTGGCGGTGGCGCCGGCGGCGAGCTTGTCGGGTGCGGCGGTGACGGTGGTGGCCGTCCAGCCGGGCGGGAGCAGCGGCTGGGTCTCCAGGCGGGTGAGGGCGGTGGTGGCGGTGAGGGTGGCGGTGACGGTGGCGGGGCGGCCGGGCAGCAGGACGGGTTCGTCGATGGTGGTGGAGGCGGCGCCGAGGGCGAGGTCGACGGTGAGGGGGTCGGCCAGGCCGAGGGCGGGGTCGGTGACGGTGCGGTCGTCCCAGGGGAAGCGGCCGGCGATGCGGCGGCGGAAGGCGAGGTCGCCCTGGACGGCGACGGCGACGTCGTACCAGCCCTCGGGGCCGACCTTGAGGTTGACGGTGCGGTCGTCGCCGGCCGCGACCCGTACCTCGCGCAGGCCGTCGCCGTAGGCGAGGTCGCCGACGAGGAAGGTCTGGGCGGTGCGCGAGCGGTTGATGACGTCGACCTCCAGGACCTTGCCGCCGCCCTCCTCGGAGAGCGAGACCTCGTAGCCGGAGGCGGTGTCGCCGCGCAGGTGCCACAGGGCGCCGTCGGGGCCGTGGACGCGCAGGTCGTAGCCGGCCGGGCCGACCTTCCAGACGTCGGACAGGCGGCTCCGGGCGGCGACGGTGTAGTGCTTGGGGGCCTCGCCGGGGGCGGGGTAGACGGCGAAGACGGCGCCCTGGCGGCCCTGGTTGACGAAGTCGAGGGTGAGTTCGTCGCCCTTGAGGCGGGGCTTGACCAGCAGGTTGTAGGGGGCGGGGCGGGAGGAGCGGGTGCCGCGCTGCTGTTGGGGGAAGGTCTGCGGGCTGGGCACGGTGGGGGCGGGGAGCTTGCCGGTGTCGTCGACCTTGCGGCGGTTGCCGCTGGTGTCGGGCAGTTGCGGCCAGGCGGGGTTGCGGCCGGAGAAGTCGAAGACGTTGGTGAGGTCGCCGCAGACGGCGCGCCGCCAGGGGCTGATGTTGGGTTCCTGGACGCCGAAGCGCTGTTCCAGGAAGCGCAGGACGGAGGTGTGGTCGTAGACGGTGGAGTCGACGACGCCGCCGCGGGTCCACGGGGAGACGACGACCATCGGCACCCGGACGCCCAGGCCCATCGGGTAGGGGCCGGAGACCAGGGTCTCGCCGGCGGGGAGGGTGGCGGACCAGCCGAGGGTGCCGTCGGCGGCCTTGACCCGGTACTTCCCGTCCTGGCCCACCACCCGGTGGTAGGTGGAGCCGCCCTTGGCGACGCGGACGACGACCTCGCCGTCGACCGGGACGTTGGACTTGCCGCGGCCGTCGGCCAGCGGCGGGACGGGCGGCAGCTGGTGGTCGAAGAAGCCGCCGTGCTCGTCGTAGTTGAGGATGAAGACGGTCTTCTGGAACACCTCGGGCTTGGCGGCGAGCGCGGAGAGCAGCCGGGCGGTGAGGTGTTCGCCGTTCGGCGGCGCGTAGTTGGCGTGCTCGGACAGGGCGGCGGGGGCGACGATCCAGGAGACCTGCGGGAGGCGGTCGGCCTGGACGTCGGCGGTGAAGGCCTCGACGAGGGCGTCGCCCATGGCGAACGGGTCCTTCGCCTTGGCCGGGTCGCCGACGGCGCGCATGCCGCGCTCGTACAGCGGCTCGCCGGGCTTGGCCTTGACGAAGGGGGTGAACCAGGCGAGGGCGTTGTCGTCGAAGTTGTCGAGGGCCTGGTAGGTCCTCCAGCTGACGCCGGCCTTTTCCAGGCGCTCGGCGTAGGTGGTCCACTCGTAGCCGCCGGGGATCTCGGTGTTGTCGGTCACCGGGGTGTCCCGCACGGTGCCGCCGCTGGTGCCGGTCATCGCGTGGTCGCGGTTGGTGTTGGTGTTGCACTGCGTCGAGGAGTAGTAGGCGTCGCAGACCGTGAACACCGAGGCGAGGGCGTGGTAGAAGGGCATGTCGGCGGACTCGTAGTAGCCCTGGCCGAGCCAGCCGGAGGAGCGGCGGGTGACGGAGCCGTCGGCGCGCCCGTCGTTCCAGGCGCTCATCGAGTCGCCGTAGCCGAAGGACGGCGCGCCCTGCTGGTAGGCGCTGGTGTGGGCGGCGTTCATCGCGAAGGGCAGCAGGTAGCCCTCCTTGCGGCCGGGGTCGGGCTGGTGGAACACCGAGCGGCCGTCGACGCCGCGTACGGCGGTGCGGTCGCCGAAGCCGCGCACGCCCGCCAGGGTGCCGAAGTAGTGGTCGAAGGCGCGGTTCTCCTGCATGAACACCACGACGTGCTGGATGTCCGCCAGCCGTCCGGGCCGGGCCGGTGCGGCGAGGGCCTGCTGGACGCTGATGGGGAGGGCGGACAGCACCGCGGCCGCCGCCGCGCCGCCGAGGACGCTGCGGCGCGACAGTTCGGGCTTCGGACTCATGGGGGTGGGGCTCCTTGCTGACGGACCGCGGGTCTTCGGTACGGGGGCCGGCCGCGCGGTTCGGACCGGACCCGTTATGTGTACGAGACCGAGGTGGACGCGGCCGTGGTGTCCGATGACCGGCCGATGACCGTCAGGAGGCTCCGAGCTGTACAGACAACTTGACGTCACTTGATCAAGGAAGGCGGCCGGTGCGGGGAAAACCGCCGGACCGCCGCGCCGTCCGATGGATCATGGAACCCCTGATGTCCCGTCAACACGAGAGCGGTGCCCCCTGGTGATCCCCGCCGTGCCCGACCCGACCGTGCTGCACCCCTTCCCCGAACAGCCGCGGGTGGTGCTCCTCAAGCCGCTGCTCACCTCGCCGCTGATCGAGGTCGGCGAGTACTCGTACTACGACGACCCGGACGACCCGACGGCCTTCCAGACCCGCAACGTGCTCTACCACTACGGGCCGGAGAAGCTCGTCATCGGGAGGTTCTGCGCCTTCGCCACCGGGGTGCGGTTCGTCATGAACGGCGCCAACCACCGGATGGACGGGCCCTCCACCTTCCCCTTCCCCATCATGGGCGGCTCCTGGGCCGAGCACCTCGACCTGATCACCGGCCTGCCCGGGCGCGGCGACACCGTCGTCGGCCACGACGTGTGGCTCGGCTACCGCGTCACCGTCATGCCCGGGGTGCGCATCGGCCACGGCGCCGTCGTCGCCGCCGGATCCGTCGTCACCTCCGACATCCCCGACTACGCCGTCGCCGGCGGCAACCCGGCCAAGGTGATCCGGCTGCGGTACGACGAGGCCGACATCGCCCGCCTGCTGGACCTCGCCTGGTGGCACTGGCCCGCCGAGCACCTCACCCGCCACCTGCGCACCGTCATGTCCGGCACCGTCGACGAGCTGGCGGCCGCCGCCCCCGGTGCAGCCGGCGCCTGATCCCGCGTACGGTGCCGGGCCCGCGGCCGGGGCCGCTCCCCCGC
>NZ_JBHVEU010000417.1:0-7923 GCF_042802075.1 Kitasatospora sp. NPDC057518 | reverse complement strand
CCTCCCGCCCCTTCGGCATGCCCGGGGAATCAGCCCGGCTGGTCGGTGACCGCCACCGGGCGCGCCCCGTCGCTCGACCACTCGCTCCACGAGCCCGGGTACAGCGCGGCCGGCAGGCCCGCCACCTCCAGCGCCAGGACCTGGTGCGCCGCCGTCACGCCCGAACCGCAGTACACCGCCGTCTCCCGCTCCCCCGCGCCCAGCCCACGGAACCGGGCGGCCAGCTCGGCGGCCGGCCGGAACCGGCCGTCCGGGCCCACGTTGTCGGCCGTCGGCGCCGAGACCGCGCCCGGGATGTGCCCGGCCCGCGGGTCCACCGGCTCGGTCTCGCCCCGGTAGCGCTCCCCGGACCGGGCGTCCAGCAGCAGGCCGCGGCGGGCCCAGGCCGCGGCGCCGTCCCCGTCCACCGTCGGCAGCTGCCCCGGCACCGGCTTGAAGTCGCCCTCGCCGGGCTCCGGCAGCTCGGCCGTCACCGGCAGCCCAGCCGCCTGCCAGGCCGCGAAGCCGCCGTCCAGCACCCGGACGTCCCGGTGCCCGGCCCAGCGCAGCAGCCACCAGGCCCGGGCCGCCGCCATCGAGGCCGCGCCGTCGTACACCACGACCGGGCGCCCCGCGCTCACCCCGAAGCGGCGCATCGCCGCGCCGAACTCCTCCGGGTCCGGCAGCGGGTGGCGCCCGCCCCGGCCGGGGGCGCCGGGCGGGGCCGCCAGGTCCCGGTCCAGCTCCACGAAGTGGGCGCCGGGCAGGTGGCCGGCCCGGTACTCCTCGGCCGCGGTCGGGCCGCCCGGCGCGGCACCGACCAGCTGGTAGCGCACGTCCAGCAGCACCGGCGGCAGCGCGGAGGCCAGCGCCTCCCGCAGCCCGGCCGCGGAGATCAGCGGGGAACCGTCGTTGTAGGTGGTGGTCATGGCGGCCATTGTCGCGCAGCGCCGCCCGGGCGGCGGGTCTTCGGGATTCCCGCCGCCCCCGGCCCCTGCGGAATCCGACGCGAATCCGGCGGAATCCGCGGGACACGCCCGACCCGTCGCTCTTTGTGGGGTCTTTGCCGGACTTTCCGCGCGGCCCGAGGGTTGGGCGCCCGCCAGGGTGGAAGCATCACCCTCGCGCGCGAGGATTTCCGTGCGCCAACCACCCACGAGGAGGCCCGCATTGCCCGCGGTGGAACTCCGACTGGCCCAGGGCACGCCCTGCTGGGTCAGCCTGCTGACCGACGACCTGCCCGGCGCCCGCGCCTTCTACGGCGCCCTGCTCGGCTGGACGTACACGCCCGGGCCCGGCCAGCTCGGCGACTACGTCCGGGCCGAGCTCGACGGGGCACCGGTGGCCGGCCTCGGCGTCTCCACCGCCACCGGCTTCCCGGTGCAGTGGACCACCTACTTCGCCGTGGACGACGCCGACCGCACCGCCCAACTGGTCCGCGAGTGCGGCGGAACCGTCGCCGTCGGGCCGCTCCAAGCCGAGCGCGCCGGGCGGATGGCCATCGCCGCCGACGTCTCCGGCGCGGTCTTCGGCCTCTGGCAGGGCGAGGAGCACCTCGGCCGGGAGGCCGGCCGCGAACCGGGCGCCCCGGCCTGGGCCGAACTGCTCACCCCCGACGCGGAGGGCGCCGCCGGCTTCTACTCCACCGTCCTCGACCGCCCGGTCCGCTCCGGCCCGGAGGAGACCGCGCTGCTGGTGGACGGCCGGCCGGTCGCCGGCATCCGGCACCGCGCCGAGCTGCGCGGCCACCCGCCGCGCTGGCGCACCCACTTCGTGGTCCGCGACGCCGAGCTGACCGCCCGGCACACCCTCGGACTCGGCGGCCGGGTCCTGGTCGAACCGCACAACACCGCCCGCGGCCGCGCCGCCCGGCTGGCCGACCCGCAGGGCGGGCACTTCTCCGTCCTGGAGGTGCTTCCCTAGGGCCCCGGCTCTCAGGCCTGCTGCTCCTCGAAGGGCAGCACGTCCGGGGAGAGCACCGAGGCGTGCGCCGTCGCGGCGGTCAGCCGGCGGCGGTGGTGGCGGCGGCACAGCACCTCGTAGCCGACCTCGTCCCGGTCCACCGAGATGTCGCCGATCACCACCTGGGCGCCCTCGACCACCATCACCCCGCCGACCGTCCGGGCGTTGTGGGTGGCCCGCGCGCCGCACCAGCAGAGCGCCTCGACCTGGAGCACCTCCACCCGGTCGGCCAGCTCGATCAGCCGCTGCGAGCCCGGGAACAGCCGGGTGCGGAAGTCGGTGGTGATCCCGAAGGTGTAGACGTCGATGTCCAGTTCGTCCACCACCCGGGCCAGCTGGTCGACCTGCTCGGCGGCGAAGAACTGGGCCTCGTCGCAGATCAGGTAGTCCACCCGGCCGCCGGCCGACAGCCGGTGCACCACGTGCGCGTGGAAGTCGAAGTCGTCCGTCACCTCGACCGCGTCGGCGCGCAGGCCCAGCCGGCTGGAGATCGTCGCCGCGCCCGCCCGGTCGTTGCGGGTGAGGATCACGCCCTGCCGGCCGCGCGCGGTGTGGTTGTGGTCCATCTGCAGCGCCAGCGTCGACTTGCCGCAGTCCATCGTGCCCGAGAAGAACACCAGTTCAGCCATGGGTGGAGCAAGGGCCTTTCACATCAAGGGAATTCGGGCGCAGAAGAGTCGATCGAGCGGCTCAGCCGCGGACTTCGAGCAGCGGCACGAACTGCTCGACCGGGGTCATCGAACCGTGCAGACCGATCATCGCGGACTCGCCGGGCTCGTTGCGGGAGGCGGTGATCGCGATGTCGTCGCGCGCCGCGGCGACCACGTCGCCGATCCGCGCGTACACCCGCTCGTCCACGGCCGGGCCGAACCAGCCCGCCGCGATCGCCTGGTCCCGGGTGGCCACCCACATCCGGTCGCCCAGCACCTCGCTCCAGACCGCGTGCACGTCGGCCGCGGCCCCCGGCACCGCGTACACGTGCCGGGCCCGGCCCTCGCCGCCGAGCAGGGCGACGCCGGCGCCCAGCTCCCAGTCCTCGTCGAAGTCGATCCGGTCCTCCGGGGCGATGTCGATCATGCCGTGGTCGGCCGTCACGTACATCGCCGAACGCGGCGGCAGCTGCGCGGCCAGCCGGCGGGCCAGCCGGTCCACCGCGTCCAGCGTCATCCGCCACTCGTCCGAGTCCACGCCGAAGCGGTGGCCCGCGCCGTCCAGCTCGCTGACGTACGTGTACACCAGCGCCCGGTCGTGCTCGGCCAGCCAGGAGGCCGCCAGGTCCATCCGCTCCTCGCCCGTGGTGCGGCCGAGGAAGGTGCCGCCGGACAGCGCCACCCTGGTCAGCGGGGTCTGGGCGAACAGCGGGGAGGAGACCTGCGCGGTCGCCACCCCGGCCTGGTGGGTGCGCTCGAAGACCGTCGGGTACGGCTGCCAGGCGTGCGGCTCGGTCGGCGGCTGCCAGCGCAGCTGGTTCATCAGGTAGCCGGCGCCCGGCACCGCCACCGTGTACCCGGCCAGGCCGTGCAGGCCCGGCGGCGTACCGGTGCCGACCGAGGCCAGCGAGGTCGCCGTGGTGGACGGGAAGCCCGCGGTCAGCGGACGGCCGCTGCCCCCCATCGAGCTCCCGGCCAGCGAGGACAGGAACGGCGCGTACTCGGGGTGGCGCAGCAGCAGCTCCCAGCCCAGGCCGTCCACCAGGAACACCACCACCCGGTCCGCCGGGGCGATCGGGAGCGTCGCGGTGAACCCGGGGACGCCCAGCCCCGCCGCCACCGAGGGCAGCAGGTCGCACAGCGAACCACTGCCGTACGGGGGCGCGGGGGCCGTGGCCGGGTCAAGGATCTCGAAGGCGTCGTAGCCGTCGGCAGGAACGAAGGACATGGAACCGGATTCGTAGCGGTGCGGTCGGTCGGAAGCGGCGGAACTCAGACCCGCGGGCCGGTGCTGATCGTCGCGTCGGACAGCGCCCGGGCGAACACCAGCGCCTGGGACACCGTCTCCGGGCCGTCACCGGCCTCGCTCACCCGCAGGGAGAGGTCGTCGGCCGTGGCCGAGCCGGTGTAGCCGTGGTCGGCCTCGCAGTTCGGGTCCGAACAGCCGGCCGGCTCCAGGTCCAGGCGCTGCACCGCGCCCCAGCCGATCGTCAGCACCACCTCGCGCGGCAGGGTGCCCGGGGTGTACGTCTCCGGGTTCGCCACCATCCGGCTCACCACCACCGAACCGATCCGGTCCAGCCGGACGCTCTCCGTCGAGGTCGTCGCGAACGGCACCGCCGGGCTGCCCTCGGCCCCGGACTGCTCGTCCGTGTGGCTCACCACGAACCGGGTCGGGGTGAGGACCAGCACCGTGACGTGCCGGCGCACCTCGTTGGCGTCGAAGGTCGTCTCCTGGTGCACCAGGTAGGAGCTGATCGGCTCCGGGCCCACCGCGGACTCGACCGCCTCGGACACCAGGGCCGGGTAGTAGCCGCTGCGCTCGATAGCCGAGCGCAGGTCCTGAGTGGTGGTGGTACCGGTCTTCGCCATATCTCCATCCTGGCATGGTCCGCCGACGAAGCGGGCGGCACGGCGCCGAGCTTCGGACAACAGCGCCCGGGCAGGGCGCAACCAAGGAAGGTTACAGCGTGCTCATCGCGCGCGGGCCCAGATCGCTGCGGACCGGCAGCGGCGCCACCCGCACCCGCGCCCCCAGGATCGCCAGTCCGTGCGGGGCCACGACCACCGGTTCGAGATCCACCGAGGCGATCTCCGGCACGTCGTCCACCAGCTGCGACACCCGCAGCAGCAGTTCCTCCAGCGCGTCGGTGTCCACCGACTCGGCGCCGCGCCAGCCGAACAGCAGCGGCGCCGCCCGCACCTCCCGGATCAGCCCGGCGACGTCCTGGTCGGTGGCCGGAACCAGTCGGTGCGCGGTGTCGCCCAGCAGTTCGGCCGGGGCGCCGGCCAGGCCGAAGGAGAGGATCGCGCCGACCGCCGGGTCCACCGTGGCGGCGATCACGGTGTCCACGCCACGCGGCGCCATCCGCTGGACCACCAGCTCGGCCTGCGCGGCGCCGCCGAGCAGCGCGTCCAGCTCGCGGTGGGCGCGGCGCAGGCCCGCCTCGTCGGTCAGGTCCAGCCGGACGCTGCCCAGGTCGGGGCGGTGGCGCAGGTGCGGGGCGGTCGCCTTGAGGGCCACCGGGTAGCCGAGCGCCGCGGCGGCCGCGACGGCGGCCTCCTCGTCCGGGGCCGGCCGCACCGGCGAGACGTCGATCCCGTAGCGGGCCAGCAGCTCCTGCGCCTCGGCCTCGGACAGGGTGATCCGGGCACCACCGGGCTGGGTGCGTGCGGCGACGGCGGCCCGGGTGCTCAGCGCCGCCTCCACCAGCCGGCGGGCGCCGGGCTCGTCGATCCGGTCCAGCTCGGGGACGCGCGCCGTCTCCTCCGCCGCGGCCGTGCGGCGGCGCCACTGCGCGTAGTGCACGGCGTGGGCGAGGGCGTGCACGGCCCGCTCGGGCGCCGCGTACGCGGGGATGCCGCCGGGGCGCAGCCGGACCGGCAGGTCGGTCAGCGCCAGGTGGGTGAGCAGCAGCGGCTTGCCCAGCTCCCGGGCGCGGCCACCGGCTTCGAGCAGCGCGGCGGCGATCTCCGGGTCGTCCGAGCCCATCGCGGGGTCGTCCTCGCCGGTCAGCCGGCCGCCCATGAAGGCGTGGGCGGAGGTGCCGATCGGCGGGATGGCGACGGCGATCACCGCGTCCACGGCCGGGTCGGCGAGTGCGACGTCCAGGGCGATCCGGAAGTTCTCGCCGGTCGCGGCGGTGGTGAGGTCGACGGGCGTGCACGGGCGCAGGCCGGCGCTCAGCAGGGCGTCGTAGGTGAGCAGGCCGAGCGAGTCGGAGTTGCCGACCACCGCGACCCGGTTCCCCGGCGGCAACGGCTGCTGGGCCAGCAGCTCGCCGGTGTCGTACAGCTCGGTGATGGTCGACACCCGGATGACGCCCGCCTGCTCGAACAGCGCGTCCACGGTGGCGTCGCGCAGGCCGGTGGCGGTGGCGGGGACGGCGTGGCCGGGCGGCAGGCTGCCGGTGTGCCGGGCGCCCTTGACCACCACGACCGGCTTGACGGCGGCCAGCCGACGGGCGATCCGGGTGAACTTGCGCGGGTTGCCGAAGGACTCCAGGTACAGCAGCACCACCTGGGTGGCCTCGTCCTCGGCCCAGTACTGGAGGAAGTCGTTGCCGGAGACGTCGGAACGGTTGCCGACCGACGCGAAGGAGGAGACGCCGAGGCCGCGCTTGTGGGAGGCCTCCAGCAGGGCCACGCCGATCGCGCCGGACTGGCAGAAGATCCCGAAGCCGCCGCGGCCGGGCAGGCGCGGGGCGAGCGAGGCGTTCAGCGGGCGCTCGGGGTCGGTGTTGATCAGGCCGAAGGCGTTCGGGCCGATCACCCGCATGCCGGCCGCGCGGGCCTGGCGGACCAGCGCGCGCTGCCGGTCCCGGCCCTCCGGACCGGTCTCCGCGTAGCCGGCGGTGACCACCACCAGGCCCTGCACCCCGTGGGCGCCGCACTCGGCGACGGCGGCCGGGACGGCGCCCTCGGGGACGGCGATCACCGCGAGGTCCACCGGCCCGGGAATGTCCAGAATCGAACGGTGGACCGGGACGCCGTCCAGCTCGGTGCCGGGCGCGGCGTTGCGGTTCACCGCGTACACCGGGCGGTCGGCCGGGGCCTCGTCCCCCAGCAGGTCGCGCAGGATGGCCCGGCCGACGGTCTGCGGGGTGCGGGAGACCCCGATCACCGCCACCGAGCGCGGGGTGAGCAGGCGCTGCACCGACCGTGCCTCGGCGCGGTGCTCGCGGGCGCGCATCACGGCGAGCGAGCGGTCGGTCTGCTCCAGGTCGAACTCCAGGTGCACCACGCCGTCGGCGAAGCTGCGGTGCTGGGTGTAGCCGGCGTCGGTGAAGACCTTCACCATCTTCCGGTTCTCCGGCAGCACTTCGGCCTGGAAGCGGCGGATGCCGCGCTCCTGCGCGACCGCCGCGATGTGCTCCAGCAGGGCGGAGGCCACGCCGCGGCCCTGGTGGGCGTCCTGCACCAGGAAGGCCACCTCGGCGTCGGTGCCGGTCTCGGAGGGGCGGCCCTCGGCGTCGATCCGGTCGTACCGGACGGTGGCGATGAAGCGGTCGCGGACCACCACCGCGAGGCCCACCCGGTTCACGAAGTCGTGGTGGGTGAAGCGGCGGACGTCCTTGTCGGAGAGCCGCGGATAGGGGGCGAAGAACCGGAAGTACTTGGACTGGTCCGACACCTGCCCGTAGAACTCCACGAGCCGTCCGGCGTCGTCGGGGGTGATCGGCCGGATCCGGGCCGTACCTCCGTCACGCAGCAGGATGTCCGCTTCCCAGTGCTGCGGATAGTCGGGTTGCGCGGGGTTCGCCACCGCGGGGTCTTCCACATTCGTCAGGTTATCCGGCGGCGAGCCGAATGGCGCCGGGCGCGTGCTCACGGCAGGGTGGACAGGGCCGTCGACCGGGGTTTATGCCCCGAAAAGAAACAATCACAAGTCCTGAACGCTGCGGTTCCCAGGGGCCGCCTGCGTGCAACACTGGTCTAGACAACATGGCCGTTTCCCCCCGCTCACCGAGCACGGCCGTGACCAGCTTCACCGGAAAGGCACGTCTCATGGCTGAGCGCCGCGTCACCATCGGTTGGGCCGAGGGCCTGCACGCCCGTCCCGCCTCCGTCTTCGTCCGGGCCGTCACGGCCACCGGCGTGCCGATCACCATCGCCAAGCCGGGCGGCAACCCGGTCAACGCCGCCTCCATGCTCGGCCTCCTCGGCCTGGGCGCCCAGGGCGGCGACGAGGTCATCCTCGCCTCCGACGCCGAGAACGCCGACGACGCGCTCGACCGCCTCGCCAAGCTCGTCTCCGAGGGCCTCGACGAGCTCCCCGCCGCGGCCTGAGCCTCGCAGCACGCACACGAAGCGCCCGGCAGTGCCTAGCACC
>NZ_JBHVEU010000416.1:0-7926 GCF_042802075.1 Kitasatospora sp. NPDC057518 | reverse complement strand
GTGGGGGATTCCCCGCCGGGCCGCGGCCGTCCGGCGTGGGCGCGCGCCCGTCCGGCGCGGGCACAGGGCCCGTCCGGCGTGAGCGCGGTGCGGTGATCGGGATAGCGTGGTCGGGCAGCGACGAAAGGACCTCCCACCACCATGACCCGCGTGATCGCCGGGGCGGCCGGCGGCCGCCGGCTGGCCGTACCGCCCGGCCGGGGCACCCGCCCGACCTCCGACAAGGCCCGTGAGGCGATGTTCTCCACCCTGGAGGCGCTGCGCGGCACCCTGCACGGGGTCCGGATGCTGGACCTGTTCGGCGGATCCGGCGCGGTCGGGCTGGAGGCGCTGTCCCGCGGCGCCGAGCACGTCCTGCTGGTCGAGGCGGACGCCCAGGCGGCCCGGGTGATCCGGGAGAACGTCCGGACGATCGGCCTGCCGGGGGCCGAGGTGCGGGCCGCCAAGGCGGAGAAGGTGATCGTCGGCCCGCCCCCGCAGAGCCCGTACGACCTGGTCTTCCTCGACCCGCCGTACGCGGTCACCGACGAGGAGGTCCGCGAGATGCTGATCACACTCCTGGCCGGGGGCTGGCTCGCGGAGGACGCGCTCGTCACCGTGGAGCGCAGCACCCGCGGCGGCGGGTTCGTCTGGCCCGAGGGTTTCGAGGAGCTGCGCTCCCGCCGTTACGGCGAGGGCACGCTCTGGTACGGTCGCGCCGCCGCCGCGGCCGGCGAGCAGGAGTAGCGGGCCGCGGCCCGCAGCAGCCGTCACCCCACGAGGGAGCACACACGCCATGCGCCGAGCCGTCTGTCCCGGTTCGTTCGACCCGATCACCAACGGCCACCTCGACATCATCGAGCGGGCCTCGAAGCTGTACGACGTGGTGCATGTCGCGGTCCTGATCAACCGGAACAAGCAGGGCATGTTCACCGTCGAGGAGCGGATCGGCCTGATCGAGGAGGTCACCGCCGGCTTCGGGAACGTGGTGGTCGAGTCGCACCACGGCCTGCTGGTGGACTACTGCCGGGAGCGCGGCATCCCCGCGATCATCAAGGGCCTGCGCGCGGTCAGCGACTTCGACTACGAGCTCCAGATGGCCCAGATGAACCACGGGCTGACCGGGGTGGAGACGCTGTTCGTGCCGACCTCGCCGACGTACAGCTTCCTCTCCTCGACGCTGGTCAAGGAGGTCGCCTCGTACGGGGGCGACGTCTCGCACCTGCTGCCGGAGACGGTGCACGGCCGGCTGGTCGAGCGGATCGCGGAGCGCAAGGCGGCGCAGTAGTCCACTGCCTGTCGGTTCCTGCCGGTTCGTCACGTCATGTCCGTTTGCCCGGAGACCGGTTCGGCTCAGGCGTTGTGACCCCGCTGGGCAGTGGCCGTACAGTCTGTATCCCTGCCCCGCGGTGAGGTTCACCGCGTCGGGCCTGCCTCCGCCGGACCGTCGGCGGCACACGGAAAGACGAAGCCCCGTGGACGTGCAGAACAAGGTCGACGAGATCGTGGCGGCGGTCGAGAACGCCCGCTCGATGCCGATGTCGGCCTCCTGCGTGGTGAACCGGGCCGAGCTGATCGGCCTGCTCAACGACCTCAGGTCGGCCCTGCCCGCCGAACTCGCCCAGGCCCAGTCGGTGATGGCCGACCACGAGCAGGTGGTGGCCGGCGCCCAGGCCGAGGCGGACCTGATCATCCAGGGCGCGCACGCCGAGCGCGGCTCGCTGATCTCCGACACCGAGGTGGTCCGCCAGGCCCAGGCGCAGGCCGACCGGATCCTCGCCGAGGCGCGTGCCGAGGTCGACGCCAAGCTGGCCGAGGCCGACGACTACGTGGACAGCAAGCTCGCCAACTTCGAGGTCGTGCTGACCAAGACGCTCGGCGCCGTCGGCCGCGGCCGCACCAAGCTGCGCGGCGACTCCAGCGTCTTCGAGGCCGAGCCCGAGGGCGAGAGCGACGGCGAGGAGTTCCGCCCGCAGCGGATCAGCCCGAGCCCCGAGGTCGACGAGTACGTCGATGTGAAGCTCGCCACCCTGGAGAACGTGCTCGGCGCCACCCTGGAGGCGGTCGGCAAGGGCCGGGACAAGCTGCTCGGCAAGCGGCCCATCGACGAGCTGGGCGCCTACCTGGCCGCCGCCGACCAGGCCCAGGAGGCCAAGGAGCGCGCCGAGGCCGTGGCGGCGGGCTTCGCCCACGACCCCGACGGCGGGGACATCGCCTGGTACCGCGAGGACGTCCCGCAGCAGCAGACCTGGCCGGAGCAGACCCCGGCCGCGGCCGGCTGGCAGGCCCCCGGCACCGACCAGTACGCGGCGGCCCAGCAGCCCGGCGGGCAGTACGCCGAGGTGTACGGCGGCGGCTACGACCCGGCCGGCCAGGGGGACCCGTACAACACCCAGTGGGGCCAGCAGCAGGGCGGCTACCAGCAGCAGGGCTACCCGGACCAGCGGCAGGAGGGCTACGGCTATCCCCAGCAGCAGCCGGGCTACGCCGCGCAGCCGTACGACGACTACGCCTACCCCCAGCAGCCCGCCCTCCCGCCGGCCGTGCCGCACCAGCAGCAGGGGCACGGGCAGGCCCAGGGCCACGGACAGGCGCAGGGCCACGGACAGGCCCAGGGCCAGGGTCTGGACGAGACCAGCTTCTTCGACACCAGCATGATCGACATGACCAGGCTGCGGGAGCTCGGCGGCCGCTGAACCGGCCCCGCCGCGACGGTGCGGGAGTCTCCTGACGGGACCGAAGTTGGGCCTGACGGGAGACTCCGGTAGTCTGACCACTCCGGCCTCTCCATGTCCGGCTGTCGGCTTGCCCGCGCAACGCCGACCGGACGGAGACGCAATCGAAGAACCCCCCATGGAAGTCAGGACACCGTGAACCGCCTCGACCACCGCGACCCCCTCGTGTTCGACACGCACGAGCTCGGTCGTCGCCCGGGCTCGATGCGCAAGGTGAGCCGGACCCTGGAGGCCCCCGAGGGCTTCGGGATCATCGACGTGATCGGCGTGCCGGAGAAGAGCCCGATCGAGCTGGACCTCCGCCTGGAGTCCGTGGTCGAGGGCGTGCTGGTCACCGGCACGGCCGAGGCGGGCGTCGAGGGCGAGTGCGTCCGCTGCCTGGAGCCCGTCGAGTTCGACATCGACGTGGACTTCCAGGAGCTGTACTACTACCCGGAGTCCGACGAGCGCCACCGCGCCCGGACCACCGGGACCGAGGACCTCGACGAGGACTCGGAAGAAGAGACTTACCGTCTGGAGGGCGACTTCTTCGACCTCCGGCCGGTGCTGCGTGACGCGGTGGTGCTCGCACTGCCGCTGCAGCCGGTGTGCCAGGAAGACTGCCTGGGCCTGTGCTCCGAATGCGGAGCGCGCCTGAGCGACGACCCGGCGCACCACCACGATGCCGCCGACCCCCGGTGGGCGGCTCTGCAGGGACTCTCCGCCGCCCCCGGCGACGAGGGTGACGGATCTAAGAACAGCGACACCCGTGAGGGTCTCGCCGAGAACCAGGAGAAGTAGCCGTGGCTGTTCCGAAGCGGAAGATGTCGCGCAGCAACACGCGCCACCGTCGGTCCAACTGGAAGGCCGTTGTTCCGGCCCTCGTGGCGTGCGACCGCTGCCACGAGCCGAAGCTGGGCCACATCGCGTGCCCGAGCTGCGGCACGTACAACCGTCGCCAGGTCCTCTCGGTCTGATCGGCGGGGTGTACGGATCGATGTCGGACGGTAACTCCACCCGCAAGGCGACCATCGCCCCGAAGGGTTCCTCTTCGGGCGGCGGCAAGGCCGGCGGGCCGGCTTCGACCGAATACGACGTTCTGGAAGGGCGCCTCGGGTACACGCTCGAGCGCGCCCTTCTGGTACGTGCCCTGACCCACCGCTCGTACGCGTACGAGAACGGTGGGCTGCCCACCAACGAGCGCCTGGAGTTCCTCGGCGACTCGGTGCTGGGCCTCGTGGTGACCGACACCCTCTACCGCGTCCACCCGGACGTCCCGGAGGGCACGCTCGCCAAGCTGCGCGCAGCGGTGGTCAACTCCCGCGCGCTCGCGGACGTCGGCCGCGGCCTGGAGCTCGGCACGTTCATCCGCCTCGGCAAGGGCGAGGAGGGTACCGGCGGCCGCGACAAGTCGTCGATCCTCGCCGACACCGTCGAGGCCGTGATCGGCGCCATCTACCTGGACCAGGGACTGGACGCGGCCACCGAGTTCGTCCACCGGCTGTTCGACCCGCTGATCGAGGAGTCCTCTCAGCTCGGCGCCGGCCTGGACTGGAAGACCAGCCTCCAGGAGCTCACCGCCTCGGTGGGCATCGGAGTGCCGGAGTACGTGGTCATGGAGTCCGGTCCGGACCACGAGAAGACCTTCACCGCGGCGGCCCGGGTGGCCGGCGAGGACTTCGGCAGCGGCGTCGGCCGCTCGAAGAAGGAAGCCGAGCAGAAGGCCGCCGAGAGCGCCTGGCGCGCGATCAAGGAGAAGTACGCCGACCGGCTGCCCGCCGGCGCGTGATCCCGCAGTAGCCTTCACTCCTGCTGATCCGTACCGAGCAGGAGGCGTGTTCCCGTGCCCGAACTTCCCGAGGTCGAGGTCGTCCGCCGTGGTCTGGCCACCTGGGTGGCCGGACGGACGGTCGCCGACGTCCAGGTGCTGCACCCGCGCGCGGTGCGCCGCCAGCCGGCCGGCGCGGCGGACTTCACCGCCCGGCTGACCGGCACCACCCTCGGCACCGCGCAGCGGCGCGGCAAGTACCTGTGGGTGCCGCTGGCCGGCACCGGGGCGGGGTTCTCGCTGATCGGCCACCTCGGGATGAGCGGCCAACTCCTCGTCCAGGACCCGTCCGTACCCGACGAGACCCACCTGCGGGTCCGGCTGCGCTTCGCCGACGGCGGGCGCGAACTGCGCTTCGTCGACCAGCGGACCTTCGGCGGCCTGGCGGTCGAGGAGGCCGAGGACGGGGACCCGGAGGGCACCCCGGTCTCGATCGCGCACATCGCCCGCGACCCGCTCGACGCGCGCTTCGACGACGCCGCCTTCGTGGCCGCGCTGCGCGCCAAGCGGACCACCGTCAAGCGCGCCCTGCTCGACCAGACCCTGATCAGCGGCGTCGGCAACATCTACGCCGACGAGGCGCTGTGGCGCTCCAGGCTGCACTACGACCGCCCGACCGCGACGCTCACCCGCCCGCAGGCCCTGCTGCTGCTGGCCAACGCCCGGGACGTGATGAGCGCGGCGCTCGCCGTCGGCGGCACCAGCTTCGACAGCCTCTACGTCAACGTGAACGGCGAGAGCGGCTACTTCTCCCGGGACCTCGACGCCTACGGCCGCGAGCAGGAGCCCTGCCGCCGCTGCGGCACCCCGATCCGGCGGGCGGCCTGGATGAACCGCTCCAGCTACTTCTGCCCCCGCTGCCAGCGCGTGCCGCGCGCCCGCAGCGAGGGCTGAGGCGGGCTACTTCCGGGCGAGTTCGGGTTCGTCGGTGGCCGGTTCCCCGGATGTGCCGTGGGTGTCCTGGCCGAAGTAGGCGACCCCGACCGCGGCGACCACCGCCAGCAGGAAGCCGATCACGCCGAGCCAGCCCAGGCCGGCCTTGGAGGAGTCGCCGAGCCAGAGCACGCCGACCGCGCCGGGCAGCACCGTCTCGCCGACCACCAGCGCGGCGGTCGCGCCGTTCACCGAGCCGATCTGGAGCGCCACGGTGTGGATGTACATGCCGCCGATGCCGCCGACCAGGACCGCGTACAGCGCCGGGTCGGAGAGCAGCTCGCCGAGCGCGAACGGCTCGATGCCGTTGAGGATGCGCACCCCGACGCCCAGGGCGCCGAAGCCGAGGCCGGAGAGCAGGCCGGCGACGATCGCGCCGTTGGCGCCCATCCGCCGCACCAGCAGGCTGCCGCCGACCAGCAGCACGGTGGTGACGATCAGCAGCCACCAGTGGAAGGCCATCGCGGTGTGGTGGCCGCCCTCCGGCCCGGCCGAGACGGCCAGCAGCACCAGCGCCGAGCAGAGCACGGCGATCGAGGCCCACTCCAGCTGCTTGAGCCGGATGCCCAGCAGCTTGATGCTGAGCACCGCGGTGATCACCAGGTTGGCGCTGATGATGGTCTGGGAGAGGAACAGCGGCAGCAGCCGGGCGGCCAGCGCGCCGAGCCCGAAGCCGATCAGGTCGAGCACCGTGCCGAGGATGAACTCCCAGGTGACGGCGGCCTTCGCGGTCGAGGACAGGCTCGGGCCGCCGTGCTCGGTGGTCGAGCTGGTGGCGCCCTTGGCCGCCTCCTCCCGGGCGGAGCGGCGGGATCCGACAGCCTGGAGGACCGAGCCGGTGCCGTAGCAGGCGGATGCCGCCACGGCGGTGACGAGGCCGATGATCACCGAGAACTCCGATCGGGAGGTGGGTCGAGAACGGTCTGGGTAAAGAAAGGGCAATGGGACCGGTGGTCCGGGACCACTATGCCCGCCCGCACGGTACGGTCGGCACGCCCCCCGGAGTGCCCCGGAACGGGGCCGGGCCTGCCGGGACGTACGTCCGGCGGCCTCCCGCGGTTCCCGCGCGGGCCCCGACTCAGGGGTGACCGGGGGAAACATCATCCCCGAGGAGGGGGCGGCCCCGGCGGTCGGCGGGGAGTCTTGTCAGTACCAGTATGCGAAGGGTATGGCGTGCTCAGGGGCCGGTCACGGTAGCGTCGGGGGCATGAGAACCCTTGCACGACGTTCCCGGGGCGCCGGGCCGCTAGCCCTGGTGGCGGCGCTGCTCGGGCTGCTGCTCCTGCTGGCACCCGCGGCCTCGGCGGCCGGCGGCCTGAGCGACGCCACCGCCGCCCTGAAGAAGGGCCAGGTCTACGTCGACCCGGCCATGACCAGCCGCTTCAGCCAGGCCCAGGCCGACGCCCTGACCAAGAAGATCGACAAGGCCGACAAGCCGATCTTCGTCGCGGTCGTCCCCGACTCGCCGGCCTTCGCCAAGGCGACGGTCTTCAAGGACCTCCGCACCACGGTCGGCGTCGACGGCGTCTACGCGGTCTGGCGCGGCGACCAGTTCACCGCCCGCGCCGACCGCGGCGCGCTCGCCGCCGGCGTCCCGGAGCGGATCTCCGGCGCGGCCTTCCGCTCCCACAACGGCGACATCGACGCCACCCTGAACGACTTCGTCGACCAGGCCGCCCCGCAGACCAAGGGCACCGGGGTCAACCACAGCACCTCGATCGCCTGGGTGGTCATCCCGGTGGTGCTGGTCGCGCTGGCCGGCGCCGGCGTCTTCCTCCTGTTCCGCCGCGCCAAGCAGCGCAAGGAGGCGCAGGCCCGGGCCGAGCTGGAGCAGCTGCGCCGGGTGGTGGACGAGGACATCACCGCCTTCGGCGTGGAGCTGGAGCGGCTCGACTTCAGCCCGGCCGCGGCCGACGCGGACGACGCCCAGCGCACCGACTACAGCCACGCCCTGGACTCGTACGAGAAGTCCAAGCGGCTGATGGACGAGGCGAAGAAGCCCGAGGACGTCAAGCAGGTCACCGAGGCGATCGAGGACGGCCGCTTCTCGCTGGCCACCCTGGCCGCCCGGCGGGAGAAGAAGCCGCTGCCCGAGCGCCGTCCCCCGTGCTTCATGGACCCGCGGCACGGCCCGTCCGTCAAGGACGTGGACTGGACTCCGGCCGGCGGCGCCGCGCGCACCGTCCCGGTCTGCCAGGCCGACGCGGACCGGCTCGCGGCCGGCCTCGACCCGGCGATCCGCACCGTCGACACCGAGCACGGCCCGCAGCCGTACTGGAACGCCGGCCCGGCGTACGCGCCCTGGGCGGGCGGCTACTTCGGCGGCTTCGGTGGCGGCGGCCTGCTGCCGGGCCTGCTGGTCGGCACCATGCTCGGCTCGATGATGAGCTCCCCGGCCTACGCGGCCGCGCCGATGATGGACGGTGGCCACGGCTACCAGGACCAGCACGAGGGCGGTGACTTCACCGGCGG
>NZ_JBHVEU010000415.1:0-8004 GCF_042802075.1 Kitasatospora sp. NPDC057518 | reverse complement strand
CCTCGCGCCCACCGGCGCGAGGGGCCACGTCAACGGCCGACCGCCGTCCGCGAGTTGCTCAGTCCTCGTCGGCCACGCCGGCGGGCTGCCCGGGCGGGCTCGGGTACGTCGCGTCCTTGCCGACCGGCTTGGCGCCGGACGGGCAGACCTTGGGCGCCTTGGCCTTCAGGCCCAGCAGCCGGAAGTAGTTCTGGCCGAGCGCGATGTCCCGGAAGGCCTCGTCCCCGAGCGCGCGGTTGATCCGGCTGGTGACTTCCAACTCCTGCTCGTACACCGCGTAGTCCTTGTTCCGCGCCGCCACGAAGTCCGTCCCCGTGATCGCCCGGGTCGGGTGGCGGTCGAGGAAGGACGCGTACTTCTGCCGTACGCCGGGCAGGCTGAAGTACTGGTCCTCCAGCACCCGCCAGCTCAGGTCCACGGTCAGGTTGGGGTGCTGGTCGAGCAGCCGCTCCAGGATGCGGATGTGCTCGTCCGGGTCCATGTGGGAGAGCTCCTTCGAGAGGCCCATGTGCGCCCAGACGATCTTGTTGTCGGGGTACTGCGCGAGGATCTCCTCCATCAGGTGCAGGTACTTCGTCGGCTCGACGTCGTTGCCGAGGTCGGAGTGGAAGGTGACGGGGAGCCCCCGCTCGCGGAACACCTTCATGAACGGCGCCCAGTTCGGGATGTCCTCGCTGGTGGCCGGCTCGGCGAGGTTCGGGAACAGCGCCTGCTTGACGACGTTGACCTCGCCGGCCCAGCGGAACATCCCCGGGTACTCGCGGTCCAGCAGCTCGATCCCGGGCGGGACGGTCTCGGGGTGGTGCAGGTCCATGAACGTCATGGAGAGCGTGAGGTCCGGGTCGGTCGGCCGGAACTCGCGCAGGCTCTCGGCGTTGGCGAAATCGTTGCGCATCCTCGGCCGTACGGGCGTGCCGGGACAGTCGAGGTAGTACACGCAGTCGGAGTCGGCGGGCAGCACCTGCCCGATGCCGAACATGTTCGCGTAGCGGACCCCGCTCTTGCGCAGGTAGTCGGTCATCTCCTCGAAGGGGATCGCCGGTCCGCCGAAGGGCCGGAAGTGCAGGTGGCTGTCGACCACCGAGGTGTACGGCTCGACGGACCGCTCGAAGCAGGCCCGGGCCGCGAAGGCCTCTCCGGCCCCGGCCGGGGAGAGGACGACCGCCGTCGCGGTCGCGCCGACGACAGCGGCGGTGAACCGTCGACTGGTCCAGTGGCTCTTTCTCAAGGGGTTGCCTCCGGTGGCGAGCGGCCGGCGCCCGAGGCGCCGGCACAGGGGCTGGTGGTGCCACACAGAAGCGTCAGTGCTCGAACCATCGGCCGGTGCCGCCGCACACGGTGTCGACCCGACCGCCGCTCGAACGGGCGCACCGGTACGGCCATCGGGGTCGACCCCGCCCGGGCCGCCGGCCGGGCCCTCACCCCCGCCCTCGCCCGGGGCCTCGACCGAGCCGGCGGCCGGGGCGGTGTCTCGAGTGGCGAAGCACGGTGCACGAGGAGATGGTGACCGGCAGGGACCCCTCACCAGAAAGGGCGATCATGCCCGAAGTCACCACCCCGTACGCGACCGGCACCCCGTGTTGGGTCGACCTGATGGCCAAGGACCAGCAGGCCGCACTGGACTTCTACCGCGACCTCCTCGGCTGGCAGGGGCAGGCCGGCCCGGCCGAGTTCGGCGGCTACGCCGTCTGCACGCTCGACGGCAAGGCCGCGGCCGGCATCGGCCCGGCGTCGGCCCCCGAGGGGATGCCGGAGCCGCCCACCGTCTGGACCAGCTACCTCGCCAGCACCGACGCCCAGGCCACCCAGGACGCGATCGTCGCCGCCGGCGGCACCCTGCTCGTCCCGGTCATGGACGTCGGCGACCTGGGCCGGATGCTGATCGCCGCCGACCCGCAGGGCGCGGTGTTCGGCGTCTGGCAGCCGGGCGAGTTCTTCGGCGCCCAGGTCGTCAACGAGCCCGGCGCGCTGACCTGGAACGAACTGCACACCAGCGACATCCCGGCCGCCACCGGCTTCTACGGCGAGGCGTTCGGCATCGAGATCGAGCCGATGCCGGGCGTGGACTCGTACTGGGTGCTGCAGGTCGGCGGCAAGGCGGTGGGCGGCGCCACCCTGCTCGCCAACGACCCGCCCGGCACCCCGGCCCACTGGCTGACCTACTTCGCGGTCGACGACGTCGACTCCACCGTGGACGCCCTGGTCAAGCGCAACGGCACCGTCCTCGCCCCGCCCTTCGACATGATGGCCGGCCGGATGACCGTCGTCGCCGACCCTCAGGGCGCCCCCTTCGCCATGATCAAGCCCACGCCGGCCTGACGCCGCCCGTCTCCGCCCCGCCCGCCCGGATCCCGTCCGGGCGGGCGGTTCCGTGCTCCCACCCTCCGTCGGCCGTCAGTCGTCAGCCGTCCAGCTCCGCGAGGAAGTCCAGCGAGGCCGCCCAGGCCCGCTCGGCCGCGTCCTCGTCGTAGTCCGGCAGCGACGGGTCGGTGAACAGGTGCCCGGCGCCCCGGTAGCGGTGCACCTCCACCTCCGCCCCGGCCCGGCGCATCCGCAGGTACCAGGCGTTCAGCCAGTCCTCCGGCTCGAACGGGTCCGGCTCCGCGATGTGCAGCTGCACCGGGATCTCGGTGACCGCGTCCTCCCGCAGGTCCGAGGTGCCGTGCAGGAGCAGCAGCCCGCGCGCCTTCTCGTCGGCCAGCGCCAGGTTCTGCGCCACCGCGCCGCCGAGCGAGAAGCCGGCGTACACCAGCCCTCCCTCGGACACCGGCGCGGCCGCCGTCACCGCCCGGCGCAGCAGCTCGTCGCGGCCGCCGAGCTCCTCCTGGAACTCCTGCGCCTCCTCGACGGACTCGAAGGTCCGCCCGTCGAACAGGTCCGGCGTGTGCACGGCGTGCCCGGCGGCGCGCAGCCGCTCGGCGGCGGCGTGCACGGCGGGGCGCAGCCCGTAGGCGGAGTGGAAGAGGACGATCTGGGCCACGGTTCGGGTCCTTCACCAGGGAGGTCAGCTACCCACCCATGATCCCGCATCCCCCGCCGAACCCCGCGCCCCCGCCTCCGGCCCCACGTCCGCCCCGCCTCCGGCCCCACATCCGCCCCGTCTCCGGCCCCAGCCCCACGCCCGGCTACGACACCACGTCCTTGCGCGCGAACCCCCGGAACGCCAGCGCCAGCAGCACCACCGCGTACGAGAGCGACAGCGAGACGCCCTGCACCATGCCGCCCCACTCCAGCTGCGGCTGCAGGGCGTCCGCCCAGGAGTACTGCCAGTGCGCCGGCAGCCACTCCCGCAGGTCGCCGAGCGCGGTGACGGCGTCCAGCACCCCGGTGATGATCGAGGCGAACACCGCGCCGCCGACGGCGCCCAGCGGCGCGTCCGTCGCCGTGGAGAGCCAGAACGCCAGCGCCGCGATCACGATCTCGCTGAGGAACACGAAGGCCACCGCGATGGCGATCCTGGGCAGCGCCTGCCCGGCCGGCAGGCTGACCCCGGCGGGCAGCTTGAGGTCCCCCCAGCCGTACGCCGCGGTGCCGACGACCAGCCCGATCGCGGGCAGCATCACCACCGCCACCGCCGAGAACCCCAGCCCGACGGCGAACTTGCGGGCCAGCAGCCGGGCCCGGGGCACCGGCGCGGCCAGCAGGTAGCGCAGCGAGGACCAGCTGGCCTCGGAGGCGACGGTGTCCCCGCAGAACAGCGCGACCGGGATGACCAGCATGAAGCCGGTGCCGACGAACAGCATGGTGACGGCGAAGTTGGCCCCCGAGGCGGTGGCCAGCTCGATGAAGGTGGTCCGGTCCGGCCGGCCCGGGGTGCCGCCGAGCTGGAACGCGGCCAGGATGACGAACGGCATGGCGGCCAGCACCCCGCCGATCACCATCGTGCGGCGCCGGCGCAGCTGCCGCACCGCCTCCACCCGCAGCGGCAGCGTCCGGCCCGCCCGGTACCCCTCGGCGTGGTCCATCGACCCGACCCGGCCCTCCGGCTCCGTGTGGTCCTTCGTCACGGCACTCACGCTCCACCTCCGATCAACGACAGGAACGCGTCCTCCAGCCGCCGCTGCGGCCCGGCGCTCTCCACCGGCACCTCCAGCCGCACCAGTTCGGCCAGCAGCGCGCTGGCCGCCAGTCCGTCCAGCCGCACCAGCAGTCCGCCCTCGACGGCCTCCGCCGAGCCGACCCCGGCCAGCGCGGCCACCTTGTCGGCCACCGAGGCCGGGTCGTACGGGTCGGCGATGCCGATCATCAGCAGCTCGCCGGCGCCCACGATGTCCGCGACCGGGCCGGCCGTGACCAGCCGCCCGCGGTCCATCACCACCAGGTCCGTGCAGCTCTGCTCGACCTCGGACAGCAGGTGGCTCGACACGATCACGGTCCGCCCGCCGGCCGCGTACCGGATCATCACCTCGCGCATCTCCCGGATCTGCGGCGGGTCCAGCCCGTTGGTCGGCTCGTCCAGGATCAGCAGGTCCGGCATCCCGAGCATCGCCTGCGCGATCGCCAGCCGCTGCCGCATGCCCTGCGAGTACGTCCGCACCGCACGGTCCAGCGCCTCGCCGAGCCCGGCGATGGCCAGCGCCTCGTCGAAGCGCGCGTCGGCCTCCGGCCGTCCGGTCGCCTGCCAGTACAGCCGCAGGTTGGCCCGCCCGGTGAGGTGCGGGAGGAAGCCCGCTCCCTCCACGAACGCCCCGACCCGCGACAGCACCGGCGCGCCGGGCCGCACCAGGTGCCCGAAGATCCTGATCTCCCCGGCGTCCGGCCGGATCAGTCCCATCAGCATCCGCAGCGTGGTGGTCTTGCCGGCGCCGTTCGGCCCGAGCAGTCCGAGCACCTGCCCCTGCTCCACCCGGAAGCCCAGCTCCCGTACGGCGTAGCGGTCCTGGGCGCCCTTGTAGCGCTTGCTCAGCCCGCTGATCAGCAGCGGCACGGCGGCCAGCTCCGGGTCGAAGCCGGGCCCGGCGGCGGCCCGCCGGCGCCGCAGCCGCGGTGCCAGCAGCAGAGCCGCGGCCGCCAGGACGGCGATCACCGGCAGCAGCCAGGTCCGCGCGGGCAGTGGCGCCGCCTCGGTGACCAGCTCCTCGACGGTGGGCACGGTGAGCGCCCCGGCCGGCGCCACCCGGTAGGTGGCCGGCTCGACCGGCGAGGCGTACGCGAGGTCGGTGCTCGCCAGCACCAGCCGCACCCGGTGCCCGGCCGGGAAGGTGTGGTCCACGGTCGGCAGCGCCACCGTGACGGTCTGCCCGGCGTCCGCGCCGGTGACCCGCAGCGGGGCGGCCAGCTGCTGCGGCAGCACCGCCTTGCCGTCCGGGCCGACGTCGTACAGCTTCGCGAACAGCACCGCGTCCGGCCGGTCGGCCGTCACCCGCACCGGGACGGTCGGCTGTCCGGTCAGGTGCAGCGGCGAGTCCAGCGGCGCCGAGTCGAAGGCGGCGTTCTGCCCGGGGAAGTCCAGGGAGAGCCCGGCGCCCAGCGAGGCGGCCTGGCTGAGCGCGCCGACGCCGGGCAGTGTCGAGATGCCGGGCGGCGCGCCGCCGGGCGGGTTGGCGAGGGTCTGCTCGCCGCCGGCCAGTTCGACGGTCCGCGAGCCGGTCCCGCCCAGGCCCGGGTACCGGTCGGCGGTGGCCCCGCGCAGCACGGCCTGGAAGCCGGTCGAGTCGACCCCGCCGGTGCGGGTGACCCGGAAGTCGGCGCCGGTGTCGTTGCCGCGGCCCTTCAGGTAGTGGTCGAACCAGGCGGTGACCCGGTCGTCGACCCGGGCGCTGGTGTCCGTCCCGCCGTCGTGGCCGCCGGCGAACCAGTCGACCGCCACGGGTGCGCCGTTGGCGGCCACCGCCTTGGCGATCCGGTCGCCCTGGTCCAGCGGGAACAGCGAGTCCTGCTGCCCCTGCACCACCAGCGTCGGCGCCTTGAGCTGCGCCGCCACCGAGGACGGGCTGGAGCGGTCCAGCAGCGCGACGGCCTCCGGGTCGGCGTGCCCGGCGGTGGCGACCCGGTCGTACATCTGGCAGAGCGACTCCAGGAACCGCCCGCAGCCGACCGGCCCGTCCGCCTTCGGCCCGGGGCCGCCGCTCTCCCGCGGCGCCTCCCCGGAGGGCCCGAGGTCCCCGGCCGAGCCGGTGGTGAAGAAGATCCCGGCCCACAGCTTCTTGAACACGCCGTCCGCCGCGCCCGAGCCCTGCACGCCCTGCGGGAACAGCGCGTCGGCCAGGTTCCACCAGGTGATCTGGGTGGCCACGGCGTCGATCCGGTGGTCGTACGCGGAGGCCAGCAGCGAGACCGCCCCGCCGTACGAGGCGCCGGTGATGCCGACCTTCGGGTCGCCGGGCCCGTCCAGCTGCACCTCGGGCCGCTGGGCCAGCCAGTCCACCAGGTGCTTGACGTCCTCGACCTCGCGGTCGGGCGCGTTCAGGCCGATCTTCCCGCCCGAGTGCCCGAAGCCGCGCGCCGACCAGGTCAGCACCGCGTACCCCTGCCGGGCCAGCTGCTCGGCGCGCTGCCGCTCGCCCTCCTTGGAGCCGCCGAAGCCGTGGGCGAGCAGCACCGCCGGGCGCGGACCGCCGCCGGTGGTGAAGAAGGAGGTGTCCAGCTGGACCTGCTGGGCGCTGCCGGGTGTCTCCGGCATGCTGAGGAAACGGTCCTCCTGACGGACCGCCTGCTCACCGCCGGACGCCACCGTCGCGGTGCCGGCCGCGGCCACGGCCGCCAGGGCCACCGCCCCGGCCAGCAGCCTGTGTCTGACCGTTGTTCCCCGGGCGCGCCAGCGACGCCATGCCCCACCGAACTCCATGGCCGCTGATCGTATCCGCCGTCCGGGTAGGCGTCCGATAAAGGCACCCCCTGGAAGCACCGCCCGGGGTGTCACCCGAGCCCCGCACCCGTTACGTCCGCTTCGCCCCACTGTGCCCGGGTATCGTACGGCGCATGCTCCGGCCGCTGCTCTCGCTGCTCGCCACCGTCGCCGCCACCCTGGCGATCGGCTGGATCGTCGACCAGGCCCTCCAGCGGATCGCCGCCCGCCAACCGTCGGCACCGGTCTGGCCGCTCCTGCGCCGCTGCCGGATCCCGCTCCAGCTCGCCGTCGTGTCGGCCCTGCTGCTCGCCGCCAAGCCGCTCCAGCGGATCTTCCACCTGAAGCACGACGACGGCGCCCAGCACCTGCTCCTGCTGCTCCTGCTCGCCTCGCTGGGCTGGCTCACCGTCCGCGTGGTGGCCGCCGTCCTGGAGGCCCTGCTCAGCCGGTACGAGAGCCGCGTCGACGACCCGGCCCGGGTCCAGCGGGTGCGCACCCAGATCAGCATGCTGCGCCGGGCGGCCGACGCGCTGATCGTCGTGGTCACGGTGGCCGTGATGCTGCTGACCTTCTCCGCCATGCGCACCATCGGCGCCAGCCTGCTCGCCTCGGCGGGCATCATCGGCATCGTGGCCGGCATCGCCGCCCAGAGCACCCTGGGCAACTTCTTCGCCGGCCTCCAGATCGCCTTCGGCGACACCGTCCGGATCGGCGACACCGTCGTGGTGGACGGCCAGCAGGGCACCGTCGAGGAGATCACCCTCAGCTACCTGGTCGTCCGGCTCTGGGACTACCGCCGGCTGATCGTCCCGGTCTCGTACTTCGTCAACAAGCCCTTCGAGAACTGGACCCGCCGCGACCCCGGCCTGCTCGCCGCCGTCCTGCTCCACCTCGACCACACCACCCGGGTGGACGAGCTGCGCACCACCCTGCGCGCCCGCCTCGACCGGCACCCGCTCTGGGACGGCGGCGAGTGGGCCCTCGACGTCACCGACACCACCCCCAGCACCATCGTCGTCCGCGCCACCATGACCGCCCGCACCCCCGACGACGCCGCCCGGCTCCGCTTCGACATCCGCGAGCAGCTCATCGCCCACCTGCGCGACGAGCACCCCCACGCGCTCCCCCGCCTCCGCACCACCGACACCTGACCGGCGCCCGGCCCCGCCGGCGAAGCCCCGAAAAGCGGAGTTCCCCGCGCCCCGGACAGGGGC
>NZ_JBHVEU010000414.1:6248-8039 GCF_042802075.1 Kitasatospora sp. NPDC057518 | reverse complement strand
GCGCCGAACTGGTCACCGGCGACCTCGACGACCCCGCCTCGCTGGCCCGGGCCGCCGCAGGAGCGCGCGCCGTCTTCTCCGTCCAGATGCCCGACATGGACGGCCGGGGTTTCGAGGGCGAGGTCGCGCAGGCCGTCAACCTCATCGAGGGTGCGCGGGCCGCCGGGGTGGCGCAGTTCGTCCACACCTCCGTCTCCGGCGCGGGGCTGCACGCCGACTGGCCCACTGGCCGGTGGGCCTGGCTGCAGCCCTACTACGCCGCGAAGGCCGGGATCCAGGACCGGGTCCGTGAGGCGGGCTTCGCGCGGTGGACCCTCCTCAAGCCCGGCTTCTTCATGGAGAACTTCCACCCCTCCGCCGCGATCATGTTCCCCCGCGGACTCGACGGCGGGCTGGTGAGCCTGCTGAAGCCCGAGACCCGGCTGTCCCTGATCGCCGTCGACGACATCGGTACCGCCGCCGCGGCGGCCATCGCCGCACCGGAGCGCTTCGACAGGGTCGAACTCGAACTCGCGGGCGACGTCCTGACCATGGCGGACATCGCCACCGTGCTGTCCCGCGTCCTCGGCACCGTGCTCACCGCCCCCGACATGACCGAGGCGCAGGCCGGCGCCGCCGGAATGCCCGCCATGGGCCTCGCCCAGGCATCCATCAACGACCTCCCCCAGCCCGCCCGCCCCGAGTACGCGCGGGAACTGGGACTGCCCCTCACCACCTTCGACACCTGGGCACGAGAGCACCTCTGCGAAGGCCAGGGCGCCGCCGAGGCCGGCGTGACGGGATCAGTCCAGTCGCGTTGAGGGGGGTTCTGTGGTGCTGAGCCCCGATGAGTGGGCGCTGCTGGAAGCCGTCGCTGCCGAGAGTTCGGGCCGGCTGACCGGAGAGCCGCCCCAGGCGCGCCGGACCGCGGAGCACGGGACCGTGCGCCGGCTCGTCGGAGCGAAGGTGTGCGAGTTCGCGAGCGCCGAACTGCTCGACGGTCTCACTGCCGGCGGAGCCCGTCCGGCGTGGGCGGTGCGGGTCGCCGACCTGGGGCAGGAGCCGCTGCGCTACCGGATCCTGCGGGACCGTCCAGCCGAGCAGCCTGTCGTACCGGTGGCGGCCGACTGCGTACCGGACACCACGATCAGCGTGCGTGCCTTCGGCCTGCCCCTTCTCGGTGACGCGCGTACCCTCGACGGCCTGAGAAAGTATCGGGTGGTCGGGTGATCACTCGTTCTTGAGGTCGTCGGCGAGGCGGCGGGCTGCTTCGGTCTCGATGGAGCCGCGTGATTCGATCTCCTCGCCGCCGCCCGCGTCGCGTGCCGAGGCGAGCCCGACCGAGGCGCGGGATCCTGGCCCGCGGCCGCCTGGGGTTGACGCCACCGCCCGGATCGGTAGGGAGGTCGGCTTGGTCGCAGACGGCGTCAGCTACCGCCTCGCCCGGCCGACTCGCCGGTGGGGCGGGCGTACGCGTTCGGCGTCCTCGTGGCGGAGGTGTCGCCGCCGGCGCCTGCCCGCCGCACGCGACGGCCGTCAACCGGCCCGGCGCACGGGTCGGGGCCCGGTCGGGCGGGGCTGCGGACAGCGTCGGCGGCGCCTGCAGCATGGGCCGCTCTCGCCGGTCGCGGTCATCGGCAGGACCATCACGACCACCGCGGACGGCTGTTCGTCCACCTCCCCGGCGGCCGGCGTCTCGCGACGGCTCCCGTCCGGCTGATCGGGCCCGCTGCCGGGAACGGCGCGCGCGGCACGGAGAAACCATTCCAGTCGCGAGGCCCTCAGGCCGAGCGCCGCCGCGAGCTGTTGGAC
>NZ_JBHVEU010000414.1:0-6238 GCF_042802075.1 Kitasatospora sp. NPDC057518 | reverse complement strand
GGGCCCCGCGGCGGGCCGGGGCGGGGCCGCCCGCACAAAACAATCCCGCGCGGGCCCCCCCCCGCCCCCCCCCCGCCGCGAGCTGTTGGACGGAGCGGCGCTGTGGTCGGAGCACCCGGCCCCGCTCGATGTCGCTGATCGTTCTCACACTGACCCGGGAACGCCGGGCGAGTTCCTCATGCGTGAATCCCACTTCACGACGAAGCGCCCTCAGTATGCCCCCGAATGCCGAATCCCCTTGTTGTGCCTTCGACATGTCACCCCCCAGAATCTTGGCGCGTGGGAGCGCTCCCACGCCCATCGGGAGCGTAGCAGCACCTTATGCCCAGGTCAGCCGTGACACTCGGCCGTGGCTCATACCGGAACAACGGGACGTGACGGCCTTTCAGTTCGAGGCCGTCCGAGGCCGTCCGAGGCCGTCCGAGGCCGTCCGAGGCCTTCAGGTCGAGGCGCGGACCGTCAGTTCGGTCGGAAGGATCACCTGGCGACGCGGCCGCCCGGGGTCGGCGATCTCCTCGAGCAGCAGCTGGACCATCAACCGCCCCATCGCCTCGGTCGGTTGGCGAACACTGGTGAGGGGCGGCTCGGTGCTACGGGCGATGACGGAGTCGTCGAAGCCGACGACGGCCACGTCTCCCGGCACGTGCCGCCCGGCCTCGCGCAGCGCCCGGAACGCGCCCACGGCCATCAGGTCGGAGGCGCAGAACACGGCATCGAGGGTGGGCATTTCGGCCAGGAGCTCGCACATCGCCGCGTAGCCGCCCGCCTCGGTGAAGTCGCCGTGGGCGACGAGCGCGTCCTCCGGAGCGAGGCCGGCCTCCGTGAGCGCCTCCCGGTACCCCGCCAGGCGTGCCCCGGCCGCTTCCATGGCGAGCGGCCCCGTGATGGTGGCCACTCTGGTGCGGCCGAGTCCGACCAGGTGCCGGACGGCCGCCCGGGCCCCGCCGGCGTTGTCGGCGTGGACGTAGCTCAGCGATTCGCGCTCGGACCGGCGGCCGCCCAGTACGGCCGGCATCCCGAGCTGTTCGAGCAGGTCGGGCAACAGGTCGTCCTGGCGCACCGAGACCAGGAGCACCCCGTCGACCCGACGCGCGGTGAGGTAGCGCGTCAGACGCTCGCGCTCGTCCTCATTACGGACCAAGGTCAGCAGCAACTGAAGGTCTGTTGAGGCGAGTTCGTCGGAGATCCCGGCGATGACGTCCGCGAAGTACGGCTCCGACCTCAACCGCGACAGGCTCTCCGGGACGACCAGGGCGACGACGTCGGTGCGCGAGGTCACCAGGGACCGTGCCGCCTGGTTGGGTACGTAGCCGAGCTCGGCGACGGCGTGCTCGACGGCCTCCCTCGCCCGGGCGCTCACCTTGGGCGAACCGTTGATGACCCGGGACACCGTTCCCCGGCTGACTCCCGCGCGGGCGGCCACGTCCTCCACCGTCGGTCGCGCGGCAGACCGGGCGCCACCGGGGCCCGGCCTGTCAGTTCGGGGCATGATCACACTCCGGTGTGGCTCACTCTCGGGAGTGGCCATCCTACACGGCGTGAGAGCGCTCCCATCGGCGCTTCCACGAGTGCTCCCGCGGGCCCTCCCACCGGCGCTTCCACGCGCCCGGCCCGTCGCCCGGCCCGTCGCCCGGTCGGGAGGGTGTCCGACCGGCCGACGGGACCGGCGGTCACAGGGGCATGCCCTGCCAGCCGCCGAGGTTGGTGGGCGTCGTGCCCGTGCGGAAGTAGACGCGGCCGTCCGTGCCGATGGCGAACACGTACAGGACACCGCCGCCGTCGACGATCGCGGTCGGGTAGTCGAGGACGGTGCCGCCGAGGTCCTGCCAGGCGCCGTAGCCGGCGTTCGGCGCGGTCTGGGCGGTGGTGCTCACGCCGCCGCCGCCGTTGCGCTCGAACAGGACGACCCGACCGCCGAGGTTGGCCATCGCCGGCTCGCCCACGCCCTTGTGGCCGCCGAGGTTGGTCGGGGACTGGCTCCACGGCCCCCCGGGCCGGGTCTGGTAACTGACGAGCATCGCGCCGGTTTCGGCCTCGCGGTAGGCGAGTTCGATGCGGCCGTCCTGGTCGAGCGCGGCCTTGGGCGGGCTGGCCGGGCGGGAGTTCGGGATCGGGCCCGGGCCGTTGATGGCGTCGTTCGGGGCGGTCTGCCACCAGTTGACGACCCCGTCGCGGGTGCTGGCGAAGACCTCGATCCTCCCGACGCCGTTGCGGATCGCGGTGACGGGATCCTGGACGTCGGTGCCGTGCAGGTCGTCCCAGGTGGTCGTCCAGGCGCCGTTCGGGCTGGTCTGCCGGATCGCGCTGAGGCCGCCGCCGCCGTTCTTGACGAAGAGCTCCAGCCGGCCGTCCTGGGAGGCGACCACCGCGGGCACGCCGACCTGGCCCGCGTTGACGAGCCCGGCGTTGGGGTTGCCGAGGTCGGCCCAGCTGTCCCGCCACACGCCGTTGGGCGTGGTCTGCGGGACGGAGACGATGTGGTGGTCGGTGAGGCGGCGGGCGAAGACCTCCATCCGGCCGTCGGCGTTGGTGCCGACGGCGATGCCCGGCGCCAGCCGCCCGCCCGGGTCGGCGAACCGTGCCGGGCCGCCCCAACTGCCGTCCCCCTGGCTCCAGTACGTGTAGAGGGAGCCCGCCCGGACGACGAAGACCTGCGGCCGGCCGTCCTGGTTCAGCCCGGCCCAGGAGGTGCCCCGCGACCAGCGGTAGTACATCCGGGAGAACCAGGCGGTTTCGTAGTTCCCCGAGTGGTCGTGGCTGGCGTACTCGGAGACGAACACGCCCTTGGTGCCGACCGTCGCCGGGTCGAGGTTCACCGGGCAGTCGCTGATGTTGTAGTCCCGGTAGTTCACCTGGATCAGCGAGCCGCCGTACTGGCTCGCCGCCATGCCCGCGAACTTCGCGGCGGAGATGTGGTCCGAGTGGTCGTCCTTGTAGCGGGTGTCCGGGAGTTCGTCCTGGGCCCGGAGCACGGTCGGCTGGTACGTCACCATGATCTGCCGCAGCACCTCGACGACGTCCGCCGCCGTGTAGGTCGACGGCCCGGACAGCGGGCTGCCCTTCGGGACGACCGTGGTGTCGATGCCGCCGTTCAGCACGTTGGCGAGCCCGGCGTCGTGCAGGTTGAGGAAGATCAGGTGCACCGGCCGGTCCTTGAGCATGTACCGCTCGACCTGTTTGCCGGCGACCGTCCAGGCCTCGACCGTCCAGTGCCCGATCTCGTCGGTCGCCGGGTCGTTGTCGCCGACCCCGGTCATCCGGGAGTAGGCGTTGACGGCGCCCATCTGGCGGTTCCAGGTGCGCAGCGGGTCGCCGGCGGGGTCCCAGCAGCCGCCCGCGCACGGGTCACCGGTGATGTTCCCGGCGGTGACGAACACCGTGACGGACGGCGTGCCGTCGGCGAGGGCGTTGGACAGGTCCGGGTTCATGAACAGGATGTCGTCGTCCTCGTGGGCGACGACCTGCATGAACAGCGGCCCGGAGCCGGCGGCCATACGTGCGGCCGTACCCGCACCCGTACCCGTGGCCGCGGAGGCTCGGGTCGCGGTCCCCTTGGCCAGGACGGGTGCGGCGAGGGCGGTCAGCGCGAGGGAGGTGAGGAGTTGCCGTCGTCCGATTGCCATGTGATGTCCCCTCATTCGAGATTTCGAGGTTCGACAGGTGATCACGCCAGGAGGAGATTGGCGGATTGTCGGGCGGAAAGTGCCCGAGACGGTATATCGCAAATTCCGTCAGGCGCGACAGTCAGCTGACGCACGATCAGGCCACTCCGCCTGCTTCCCGCCGATCTCGCCTGTACAGCGCGGTTTCTGCTGGAACTTCCCCATGGCTTCCGCCTGATGTTCCTCCTGGCGGAAGCCGGGCCGGCGGTGATTACATGGTGGATGGCGAGCGGTCTCCGAGATTTCTCGGCGCATTCTCGGACCTCCTCCTCCGGGAAGCGGATCGCCGCCATTTCCTGGTCACCCGAGCCATGCGGGAAAACGGTCTTCCGTACCCGGCGAAAGGACTCCTGTGCACGTCGCCCACCGCCCACCGCGGGGCCGCCTGTCCGCCTTGACGGCAGCCGCCGTCGTCCTCGGCGCGTTCGCCGCCCTGCCGCCCGCGGCCCCGGCGAACGCGGCCGCCGGCTGTGGGCCGGTCCCCGCCGCGCTCGCGTCGGGCCCGGGCGCGCCGCGCCCCGAGTCCGTGGCCTGGACGGGGAGTTGGGGTACCGCCATGAGCCTGGCCGGACCGTCGGCAGCCTCGGGCGTGACGGGGCGGCAGACCCTGCGCATGGTCGTCCACACCAGCATCGGCGGCAGCTCCGCCCGGATCCGCCTGGTGAACACCTTCAGCCCGGACCCGGTGACCATCGGGCACGTCACCGTCGCGGCCCAGGACCGGACTTCGGCCCGGAACGGGAACCCGGCCACGGCGGCGGCCGCGCCGGTCACCCTGACCTTCGGCGGTTCGGGCCGGACCGTCGTCCCGCCCGGCGGCGAGGTCTACAGCGACCCCGTCGCCTTCCCGGTCACCGCGGACGAGAACCTGCTGGTCAGCCTCTGGCTGCCCGACAAGGTCACCACCGCGCCCTACCACCCGTACACGCTCACCACCTCCTACACCTCCGCCCCCGGCGACGGTGCCGACCGCACCCAGGACACGGGCGGCGCCAACCTCTCCACCCCGTACGCCTACTGGGCCTTCCTGGCCGGCCTGGACGTCACGGCCGCCGGCAGCGACGGGACGGTGGTCGCCCTCGGCGACTCGCAGGTGGACGGCGGGCACACCGACCAGGACTCCAACACCCGCTGGGCCGACGACTACGGGCGCGCCCTCAGCGCCCGACCGACGCCCGAGGGCATCGTCAACAAGGGCATCTCCGGCAACCGGATCCTCACCGACGGGACGGGAGGACGCGTCGGCTTCGGTCAGAGCGCGCTCAACCGCTTCGACCGGGACGTCCTCTCCCAGACCGGAGTGCGGAGCGTCGTGCTCTACGAGGGCATCAACGACATCACGATGGACGACGCCTCCGACTCCGCGCTCGAGTCGGGCATCCAGCAGCTGGCCTCACGCGCGCACGCGGCCGGGCTGCGCTTCACCGTCGCCACCATCCCCGCCTTCCAGGGCCACGCCGACTACACCGCCGCCCGGGACCGGGTGCGCCGGTGCGTCAACGACTGGATCCGCACGACGACGGCCATCGACGGCTTCCACGACTTCGACCGGGCGACCCGCGACCCGCTCAACCCGAGCGCCGCGTTCGCCGGTTACGTCTCCTCCGACCACCTGCACTTCACCACCAACGGGAACGCGGCCCTCGCCGAGGTCCTCGCTCCGCGGCCCGCCCCGGCCAGCCCCTCCCACACCTTCTCCCAGACGACGGCCGGAGCCTTCCACGGCAAGGGCACCGGCGACCTCGTCGCCCGCGACGACTCGGACGGGCACCTGTACGAGTGGGCGGGGCGGGGAGACGGGTCCTTCGCGGCCAGGACCGACCTGACGGCCGGCTGGGGCGCGTTCTCCCAGACCACCGCCGGTGACTTCCGGGGGACCGGGCACGCGGATCTGATGGCGAGGGAGGATGCGACGGGCAACCTGTACATGTGGCGGGGTAATGGGGACGGTACTTTCGCGGGCCGGGTGCTGGTCACTGGCGGGTGGGGTCCGTTCTCGCAGACGGTCGCCGGTGATTTCCGGGGGACCGGCCGCGCGGATCTGATGGCGAGGGAGGACGCGACGGGCAACCTGTACATGTGGCCGGGTAACGGGGACGGTACTTTCGCCGGTCGTGTGCTCGTCACCGACGGGTGGGGTCCGTTCTCGCAGACGGTCGCCGGTGATTTCCGGGGGACGGGTCACGCGGATCTGATGGCGAGGGAGGACGCGACGGGCAACCTGTACATGTGGCCGGGCAACGGGGACGGTACGTTCGCCGGTTGGGTGCTCGTCACCGACGGGTGGGGTCCGTTCTCGCAGACGGTCGCCGGTGACTTCCGGGGCACCGGCCGCGCCGACCTCATCGCCCGCAACGACACCTACGGCGTCCTCGACGAATGGACGAACACGGGCGGAGCCTCCTTCTCCCGCGCCTTCCGGCTCACCGACGGCTGGTGACCGGCCGGTCGGCCCCGTCCAACTCCTCCGACTCGTCCTGCCCGGCCAATGCGCTTGCACGGGACCACCGTTCGCAGCGGCGGCCCACCGGGCGGGGCGGCTCGCCGACGGCGAGGAGGGCGGCCACCACCGCACC
>NZ_JBHVEU010000413.1:0-8046 GCF_042802075.1 Kitasatospora sp. NPDC057518 | reverse complement strand
CCCGCGCCGACCGGTCTGCCGTTTCCCGGGAAACGGCAGACCGGTCGGCGCGGGGTATCCCGGGAGGCCTAGCAGGACCAGCGGTGGGAGCGGAGGTGGACGCCGGTGCCGCCGTTCTGCGAGAAGTTGCCCCTCGCGCCCGCCGCCGTGCACACCACCCGCTGGCCCGTGTAGTTCGCGCCGGGGTAGAACGCCACCGGCCTGCCGGAGCCGCCGTGGTTGTACACCGAGCGGACCTTGGTGGTGGCGGACCAGCTGCAGCGGTCTCCGGACTGCCAGTCCGGGTCGTCGTAGGGCCAGGCGCAGACGCTGCCCGTCCCGTCGGGGCCGCTGTAGACGCAGACCCGCCCCTCCACGCACGACCACGGGTCGAGGGCGGCGTGGGCGGGCTGCGGGACGGCGAGCAGGGCGGCCGCGGCTGCGGCGAGGGAGGCGATGAGGCCGAGGTGCCTACGGGTGCGTTCCATGACGGTCTGTCCTTCCGGTGGGGGTTGTACGGTGTGCGCCAGGCCGGACGGGGCCCGGACTCCGGGCGGGCTCGGGCTCCGGGCGAGGCTCAGGCCCCGGGCGGGCTGACGTAGCCGGAGACGTGCTGGTGGTTGGTGATCACCGTCGACGGGTCGAGGTGGGTACGGAGGGCGACCTTGTCGCCGAGGTTGCCGTCGACGGTGTCGAGGGTTCCGTTCGCGTGGACGGCGGCGACCACGCCGACGTGGCCGGGAGTGCCGCCGTCCGGCTCCCCGTAGATCACCAGGTCGCCCGGCTTCGGGGTGTACGTGCCCCGCTGGTGGAACAGCCCCTTCTGCTTGCCCCACTTGCCGATGCCACGCGCGGCCAGGTCGTCGACCGTCCCGTCGATCCCGGCCCGGTGCCACGTCCACTCGGCGAACGCCGCGCACCACGGGGTCTTCGCGCAGGAGCCGGAGCCCCGGTGGTAGGCGAAGTACCTGTCGCAGGAGCCGGTCTTCTCCGGCGAGGTGCCCGCGGGGGTGATCTCCCCGCGGGCCACCGAAACGATCCGGTCCCGGACGGTGGCGGCCGCCGAGGCCGGCGCCGTGGCGGCGCCGAGCGGCAGCAGGGTGAGGGCGGTCAGCGTAACGGCGGCGGCGGTGCGCCGGGACAGCTTCATGAGAGCTCCTCCATTGGGGTGAACGGACCCTGACCGCCGCCCGGTCGGTTCGCCTACAGTCGGCGGGCATGCCGGGGCATGCCAGGGCCGAGAGGTGGTGGCGCGGCGGGAGTCGGCGAGTCGGTGCGGTGTCGCGGGATCCATCCTGCGGACCGGCGCCGGACGTCACCAGGTCCTCCGGCCGGGGCGGCGTCCCAGCGCTCTCCCGCTTCCCGTCCCACTGCTCCGACCTGCGGAAACGACGGACGCTGGGACAGCGATGGGACAACACCGCATGCATGACCAACCGCCGGACGAGACCCCGGGGCACCCGGCAGGGGGAACGGACCGCCCCCGGACCCTGCTCGTCCGCGCGCTGAACGACGGACTCACGGAGTGCGGCCTGTCTCTGGACCGGGTGGTGGCCCGACTGCGGGCCCGGCTCGACGCCTCCGCCGTCCGGGGGCTGAGCACCTCGTCGATCAGCCGCTACCTCGACCCCGACCGCAGCGAACTGCCCGACCCCGCCGTCCTCGCCGAACTCGCCCGGGTCTTCCGCACCGACCCGGCGGAACTGGACCGCTGGCAGCACTGGCACCAACAGGCGAAGCAGGCGGCGGACCACGAGCTGCGCGACCGCCGCGCGGCGCGCCGCGCCGCCACCACGGCCACGCCCACGGCCACGGCCACGGCCACGCCCACGCCCACGCCCACGCCCACGCCCGTACCGGTTCCGGCGCGCCCCGGGCCCACCGGCGAGCCGTCAGTCACCGGGCGGGCGGCGTGGTGGCGCCGGCCGCACCGGTGGGGTGCGGCACTCGGGGTCCTGGCCCTCGCGGCCGTGCTCGGCGCGGCGGTCTGGGCGAGGGGGTCCGACGACGCGACCGCCGACACCGCATCGGTGGTCGCACCGTCCGGCAGCGCGGCGGGGCGGGAGCCGACGGCGACCCCCGCCGACCTGGCCGAGGGATTCGCCCACGAGGTGGAAGTCGGCGCGCTCGGCGGGGACAGCCGCTGCTCAGCCCCGAAGCCCGGGCCGTCCGGCACCCGGCTGCGCGCCTGTGCGATGGTGCAGCCCCGTCAGGTCCTGTTCGCGGTCCGGATCGACAATCCGACGAACGCGCCGGTCGAGGTGACCGCGAAGGTGGCCGGCTCCTGGTCGGGCATCCAGCACTCCTGCGACCCCGGACGCTCCGTCGTGCACACCACCATCGCACCGGGCGCCACCTTCACCAGCGACCCCGAGGAGTGCGTGACCCCCCGCCGCAGCGCACCGCTCGCCTACCAGGCGGAGGTCTTCGCCGCCGCCGGAGACGGCCGGCAGTGGACCGGCCACCTGTTCTCACCGCGCGCCAACGTCTACCCGGACCGCGAAACCCTCTGGCGCTGCGTCGGCGACGTCCCGTGCTGAGCCCCTCGCCCGCACCACCGTTCGACGAGTTCGCTCGAGGCCACGGGGCCGCTCCCACGGGCGGGGAGCGTCATTGCCAGGGCGCGGTATCCGGGCTGGTCCACGGGTCGTCGTGGCACTCCTCGCCGGGATCGGACCGACTCGGCTCCTCGTGTTCCACCCTGCGGGTCCAGAAGCGCCGCTCCTCTTCCCGTTGGGCAGCCACACCGGGGACGGCGGCGATCGCCTCGGCGAAGCGGCCCTGCTGGACCAGCAGTTCGGCCAGGTACGTCGCGGCCCGGGTACCGGGCAGCGGGCGCAGCCGGGCGATGGCCTCCTCGATGCGGCCGTCGCGGGCGAGCAGCCAGGCGATGGTCTGCTCGCGGTCGTCGACCTCGTCGGCCGGCAGGGCCTCGACCTCCGCGATGGCCTCCCCGGCACGGCCCGCCTCTCCCATCAGCCACCACCGGTTGGAGCGGAGCCAGAAGGCGTCGTTCTCGGCGAGGAATTCGGGACTGCGTCCCTCGGTGAGTTCGAGGGCCTGGTCGTGCCGGCCCTGTTCGGCGAGGAGGACCATGGTCGCCTGGAGGAGGTTGCCGTCGTAGAGGTCGTCGAAGGTGTGCTCCACCGCCTTGACGGCGTCATCGAACCTACCCTGCCGGATCAGCAGTTCCATCAGCGCGTTCTCGTACCAGCCCGGATGCCGGGCGGCGATGAGGCCGCGCAGGTACGCCTCCGCTTCCGCGGCCCGGCCCAGGTTCTCCAGGGCCGTCACGTACGGCCTCGCGGCGACGTACCGCTCGCGGCCGGTGGCGAGTTCGCGCAGTTCCTCGATCCGGCCGTGCCGCGCGAGCAACTCCGCGTAGTCGTCCACGGTTGACCCGCCCCGCTTCGCGGCGGCATCCGCTGCCCGCAGCCCGATCGCCTCGTCGACACGGCCCGACCGTTCCAGGACCCGGGCCTGCGCGGACAGCGCGTCCCCCGGGTCGCGGACCCCGGGCTGTTCCGGGTCACGGCGGAACGCCTCGGCGATCGGGCCCAGCAGTTCCAGCACCCGCTCGTCGCGCCCCTGCCCTTCGGTCACCGTGACCAGGGTCCACAGCGTTCGCCCGTCACGCGGCCGCCGGGCGAGCGCGTCGATCGCCTCGTCCACCAGCCCGGCCTCGACCAGCACCTCGGCGTAGTCCCGCCACGCGTCGTACGCGGCCCTCTCCCCGGCCCCGGGGCGCGCCAGTTCGAGTGCCTGCGAGGTACGGCCCCACCGCAGCAGGACGTCGGCGCCCGTCCGTACCGCCGGCTGCCAACCGGTGGCCACGAACGGCTCCACCACCGCCCACGCCCGCTCGAACTCCCCGCACGCGCACAACCCCCGCACCGCACCCACGGCACAGAACCAGTCCTCGCGCTCCCGCGTCGCCTCCACCAGCGCCTCCAGACCGCCACGGTCGAGGACCTCGTCCACGATTCGCAGCAGGACACCGCTGAGCCTGCCGAACTGCCAATCAAGATCATCAACATCCACGGGGGCAGCCTAGGATCCGCGACCGACACCACCCGCCCCCGTTGTGCGGCCTCCACGACCGTCCGGACGCCTGCGAGCAGGCCGACATGGTCGTCGCCCGACCGTCAACGGCTCCGGCGGACGTGGGCGCCGAAACCCGTGCTGGGTGGTGTTCGAATACGAAGGATCAAGCGATTCCGCCGGGCCGTACCACGGCCGACGGACAAGAGGAGGCGACGTGATCGCGGGTACCGGCCGTGATGCTCTCCGGCCCGGCGGGCACGCCGAGCCGCTCGCCGACGGCGGCCAGGATCACCCGTCGCAGCGGCGAGGGCGCACCGCATCAGCTCCCGCCTTCCCGGTTCGGGGAGACGGGTGCTGGGCGGGGCGGCCGGGGCCGTCGAGGTTCCGTGTGATGGTCAGCGGACGGTGACCTGGATGCTCTTGGAGATGTCGCACCGGTCCCCCTTGTACTTCGGTACGCCGGCATCGCAACTCCCCTCCCCGAACAACCACGTCAGTGTGGTGGTTCCGGGCGCCAAGGCGCTGAAGGTCAGGTCGAACTCGGAGCCGCAGCCCGCCATCGGCGGGTCCGTGGGGCAGGGGCTGATGACGAAGTCCTTGCCGGGCCGCAGCACGCTGCCGTCGCCCGCCGAGTAGAGGTACCACTTCTTCTGCAGGGCGCCCCCGGTCGTTCTGACGCCGAGCCGCTGTCCGACCGTCAGGGTCACCGTGCTGGTCGGATACGGAGAGGTGGCGTTCGACGCCTTCTCGGGGAGGGGCACCTCCACCTCCGGTCGGGGGGTGGAGGCGACCGTGGTGCCGGCCGGGCCGGAGTCGGACCACCAGCCGGCGAGGTGGGAGACGAGCAGCAGGGCGCCGACCAGGAGCGCCGCCACGCTGGTGATGACGGTTCGGCGCATCAGCTGCCCTCTTCCCGGACCCGGCGCCGCATGGTGATCAGGAGCGCGACCTCGGCCAGCCAGCGGGCGAACAGGACCTCGCGCCCGAGGTCGGCCCCGCCGGCCGCGGCCGCACGCAGCCAGCCGCGGACCAGCTCGCCCGGTTCCCGGCCAATCACCGGCTCGGGCAGGTCGAGCGCACCGGCGAAGCCGCCGGCGCGGACGTACTGGGCCAGGACGCCCAACGGGTGCGGGCCCATGTGCAGGGCCTCGGCCTGGTAGGAGGCGGCGATCGCCGCCTCGCCGAAGAGCACCCGGCGCGGGACTCCGTCGATCAGCAGGCCGCGGGTGATGGCGGCCTCGACGTCGTAGCCGGTCATCAGTTCGGTGTCCGGGAGGATGTCGGTCGGATATCGGCTGCTCTCCCCCAAGAAGCTCCATGGCTCGCCGTAATCGAGCGAGCACGGTCGACGAGCATAGACGCTGCGGGAGAAGTGTCGGTTTCGGGGGCAGTCCAGCCGACCGAGCTTGGCGCTAGTCACGACGGCGGAGGATGGTTGTTCCTGCGAGGGTCGTACGCGACGTCGCCCTGAGTCGCAAGCTCGGCGCGGATCTGCACCTGCTCGCAGCAGTCGACACGGTGCCGGACGCGCCCCGGGCCACAGCAGAACGTCTCTGCAAGCAGGCGGCCACGGTGGGCGTGCAGCAGACCGAGAGCCGGCTGTTCCGGCCCGCCCCGAGCACCACGGGCCGGCACCGTCCGGGAAGCCGGACCCCGCCGGACCCCGCTCCCGTGCCTTATTGCACAATAGTTGCAGTTGCATATCAAGGAGCAATAAGGAGTGGGTGCGATGCCGGCCTCGCCAGTGGTGCTGGGGATCGAGTCCTCGTGCGACGAGACCGGTGCCGGTCTCGTCCGGGACGGGGTCCTGCTCGGGCAGGCGGTCGCGTCGAGCATGGACGAGCACGCCCGGTACGGCGGGGTCGTGCCGGAGATCGCCGCCCGCGCCCACGTCCACGCGATGGCGCCCGTGGTCCGCGAGGCCCTCGACCGGGCCGGGCTCACCCTCGCCGACGTCGGCGCCGTCGCGGTCACCGCCGGGCCGGGCCTCTCCGGTCCGCTCCAGGTCGGGGTCGCGGCGGCCAAGAGCTACGCCTTCTCGCTCGGCGTGCCCCTCTACGGCGTCCACCACCTCGCCGGGCACGTCGCGGCGGCCGCCCTGGAGGGCGAGCCGCTGCCGAACCCGTGCGTCGTCCTGATCGTCTCCGGCGGGCACACCTCCCTGCTGCTGGTGCGCGACCTCGCCCGCGACCCGATCGTCCATCTCGGCGACACCCTGGACGACGCCGCCGGCGAGTGCTTCGACAAGGTCGCCCGGATCCTCGGCCTGCCCTACCCTGGCGGGCCCGCCATCGACCGCGCCGCCCGCGAGGGCAACCCGAACGCGGTGCGCCTGCCCCGCCCGCTCAGCGGGCCCAACGACCCCCCGTACGCCTTCTCCTTCTCCGGCCTCAAGACCGCCGCCGCCCGCTGGGTCGAGGCCCAACGGGCCGCCGGCGGCGAGCCGCACGTCCCGGACGCGGCCGCGGCTCTCCAGGAGGCCATCGCGGACACCCTCACCCGCAAGGCCGTCCGGGCCTGCACCGACCACGGGATCGGCACCCTCGTCGTGGTCGGCGGCGTCGCCGCCAACTCCCGCATCCGCGCGCTGACCGAACAGCGCTGCGCCGCCGCCGGGATCACCCTGCGGGTGCCGCCGCTGCGGCTGTGCACCGACAACGGCGCGATGATCGCGGCCATCGGCGACCTCCTGGTCCGCTCGGGCGCGGCCCCGTCCCCGATGAACCTCTCGATCGACCCCTCCGCGCCCCTGGAGTACGCGGCGCTCTCCCCGCTCGCCGCGGTCCGGGCCGCGTGACGACCCGCAGGGCCCGGCGGCCCCGCCGCACACCCCTCGGCGCCTCCTGACCACCCGGTTCCCGGCCCGTCCGGCGGCGGTGACGGTGACGTGGAGAGCGACGCTCCGGATCACTGTCCGCACCCCGAGCCGCCCGGGCGAGACGCGAGCAGCGGAGGCCCGCACCGCCGACGGCCGGCCGTCGTTCCGCGACCGGCCCCCGGCGTCCCCGGCCCCGGCGGTCGGCGACCGCGCCGAGCAGGAGGCTGCCCAGGGGGCGGGCGAAGAAGCCGACCGCGAAGACGGCGAACGTCGACAGGAGCGGCAGCAGGGAGTTGCCCGATCCCTTCGGGAAGAGTGCGGCCGCGATGTACGTGGCCAGGAACGTGCAGACGTGCCAGTCGTACCACTCCACGATGTTGCCGACGGAGGCCACGAGGATCGTCTGCTGCCGGCCTTGCGGGACGGGGCGGACACGGATGTGTCTCCACCGACCGGGCCATGGCCTCGAACCTGGCCGCCATGCGCCGGGAGATCCGGACCTCGGGCGGAGTCGGGGCGGCCGCCGACGTGATCGAGCACCACCTGCGCGCCAACCCTGAAGGAGCACCACATGCCCGTCGATGTCAGCGTCCTCATCCCCCTCTACGGAGACCACGAGGGCCGCCACACCCTGGCCGAGGCAAGCCGCGCGTGGCTGCGCCAGAGCATCCCCTGCGAGGTCGTCGTCGCGATCTCCGGGAACCCGGACGTGACAGTGGCCGAGGACGTCGACACCGACCGGGCCGTCCGCCTCGTGCCGGCCGACCCCGCGGACCGGCCCCCCGGCCTGCTGCGAAACACGGCGGCGGCCCACGCCAGGGCGCCGGTCCTGTACCTCACCGACGCCGACGTCCTGCCGCTCGGCCGGGACTTCCTGGCCCGCGCCCTCGACCTGGCCGGGGGCGGACCGGCCGGCCGTGGCAGTACCGGCTGGTCAACCGCCCCGACGGCGTGGACCACGTCGACCTCGTCCCCGCGGGCCCCGGAAGGTTCTGCTACGGCATCGCCACGATGCCGGTCCTGGTCGACCTTCAGCCGGGCCTCCCGCACCGGGCTCCTCGCGCTCGCGGGGATTCCCTGGGGCCGGGGAGCAGATGACGGTGGTGATGGACGAGCACGGGGTCAGAGCGGTCACAGGTGCCACACACCCACCGCCGGGTTCGCAGCGCCCTCCAGCCCCCGGCCCCGGGCCGCCGGCCACCGGC
>NZ_JBHVEU010000412.1:0-8053 GCF_042802075.1 Kitasatospora sp. NPDC057518 | reverse complement strand
GCACCGGACGATGTCCGGTGCCCCTCCGCTCGGGCGGGAGCCGTTACGCCGGGCCGGCGACCACCGCGATCGGGGTGGTGACCGGGGTGCCGGAGCCGTCGCGGCGCGGGTCGCGCTCGGGCAGGTCGACCGGGGCGCCCTTGGCGGTGGCGGCGCGGGCCGGGGCGGCGCCGGCCCAGGCGAAGGCCAGGGCGTCCTCGCCGCGCAGGAAGCGCTGGCAGCGCACGCCGCCGGTGGCGCGGCCCTTGCGCGGGTACTGCTCGAACGGGGTGACCTTCCAGCTGGTCTGCTCGCCGTCGGAGAGCGTGCCCGTGGCCGTGGCCACCGAGACCACCACCGCGTCCGCCGCCGGGTCCACCGCCGTGAAGGACAGCACCCGCGTGCCGTCCGACAGCTTGATGCCCGCCATGCCGCCCGCCGGGCGGCCCTGCGGACGCACCTGGCCCGCGGGGTAGCGCAGCAGCTGGGCGTCGGAGGCGATGAAGACCAGGTCCTCCTCGCCGGTACGCAGTTCGACCGCGCCCACCAGCTCGTCACCCTCCTTGAGGGCGATCACCTCGAACTCGTCCTTGTTCGCCGGCCACTCCGGCACCACCCGCTTCACCACGCCCTGCAGCGTGCCCAGCGCCAGCCCCGGCGAGGACTCGTCCAGCGTCGTCAGCGCCAGCGCCCGCTCCCCGTCCTCCAGCCGCAGGAACTCGCCCACCGCGGCCCCGCCCGCCAGCGTCGGCGACGGTGTCGGCGGCAGCGCCGGAAGGTCGATCACCGGCAGTCGCAGGACCCGGCCCGCGGACGTGACCACGCCGACGTCCGCCCGGGCCGTCGCGTGCACCGCCGAGACGATCACGTCGTGCTTCGCCCGCTTCTCCGACTCCTCGAACGGCTCGCCGTCCGCCGTCCGCGCCAGCAGGCCCGTCGACGACAGCAGCACCCGGCACGGGTCGTCCGCGACCTCCAGCGGCACGGCCAGCGCGGCCGAGGGCACCGCCCCCGCCTCCAGCAGCACCGTGCGCCGCTCGGTGCCGAACTGCTTGGACACCGCGCCCAGTTCGGACGACACCACGCTGCGCAGCTTGGTGTCCGACTCCAGGATCTCGGTCAGGTCCGCGATCTCGGAGGTCAGCTTCTCCTTCTCCTGTTCCAGCTCGACCCGGTCGAAGCGGGTCAGCCGCCGCAGCGGGGTGTCCAGGATGTACGCGGTCTGCGTCTCCGACAGCGAGAAGTGCTCCATCAGGCGTTCCTTCGCCTGCTGGGCGTTGTCACTCGACCGGATGATCGCGATGACCTCGTCGATGTCGAGCAGCGCGACCAGCAGGCCCTCGACCAGGTGCAGCCGCTCCTCGCGCTTGCGGCGGCGGAAGTCGCTGCGCCGGCGCACCACGGTGAAGCGGTGGTCGACGTAGACCTCCAGCAGCTCCTTCAGCCCCAGCGTCAGCGGCTGCCCGTCCACCAGCGCCACGTTGTTGATGCCGAAGGTCTCCTCCAGCGGCGTCAGCTTGTACAGCTGCTCCAGCAGCGCCTCCGGCACGAAGCCGTTCTTCACCTCGATGACCAGCCGCAGCCCGTGCTCGCGGTCGGTCAGGTCCTTGACGTCCGCGATGCCCTGGAGCTTCTTCGCGTTGACCAGGTCCTTGATCTTCGAGATGACCTTCTCCGGGCCGACGTTGTACGGCAGCTCGGTGACCACGATGCCCTTGCGGCGGGCCGTCACCGCCTCCACCGTCGTCGTCGCCCGGATCTTGAACGTGCCGCGGCCCGACTCGTACGCGTCCCGGATGCCCGACAGGCCCACGATCCGCCCGCCGGTCGGCAGGTCAGGACCGGGCACGAACCGCATCAGCGTGTCCAGGTCCGCGTTCGGGTGCTTGATCAGGTGCCGGGCCGCGGCCACCACCTCGGACAGGTTGTGCGGCGGCATGTTCGTCGCCATGCCGACCGCGATGCCCGTCGCGCCGTTCACCAGCAGGTTGGGGAACGCGGCCGGCAGCGCCAGCGGCTCCTGCTCGCTGCCGTCGTAGTTGGGGCCGAAGTCGACGGTGTCCTCGTGGATCGACTCCACCATCGCCATCGAGGCGGCCGTCAGCCGCGACTCGGTGTAGCGCATCGCGGCCGGCGGGTCGTCGTTGCCCAGCGAACCGAAGTTGCCGTGCCCGTCGATCAGCGGCAGCCGCATCGAGAACGGCTGCGCCATGCGCACCACCGAGTCGTAGATCGACTGGTCGCCGTGCGGGTGCAGCCGGCCCATCACCTCGCCCACCACGCGGGCGCACTTCACGTGCGCGCGCTCCGGGCGCAGGCCCATCTCGTTGGCCTGGTACAGGATCCGGCGGTGCACCGGCTTCAGGCCGTCCCGCGCGTCGGGCAGTGCACGCGAGTAGATCACCGAGTAGGCGTACTCCAGGAAGGAGCCCTGCATCTCGTCCACGACGTCGACGTCGAGGATCCGCTCCTCGAAGTCTCCGGGCGGCGGGGTCTGCGAACTGCGGCGGGCCATCGCGGCGGGGCTCCCTTACGTGTCGCTGGCTGTGTCTCGGTCGGTCGCCGAACGCCGGGGGGCGGTCGTCGCTCGTCTCCGCACCGTCCCGCCGCCGGACCCGTCAACCGGGCGCCGTCGACAGGGCGCGGCGCCCCCATTGTGGACCCTCGGGCCGACACTCCCGGTCAGCGGCCCTCTTCCGCCCCTGGCGAACGGCCCCGTCCGCGCGGACACGAACACGGCTCCCACACGTTGCACCACAATGGGGGACGCCACACGAACCCCCGACATCGACGACGGGAAGGACCCGAGCGCATGGCCAACCCGGCCCCCGCCTCCAGCCGAGGCATCGCCATCACCGAGCACCGCCTGGCCAACGGCCTGCGCGTAGTCCTCTCCGAGGACCACCTGACCCCGGTCGCCGCCGTCTGCCTCTGGTACGACGTGGGCTCCCGGCACGAGGTCAAGGGCCGCACCGGCCTCGCCCACCTCTTCGAGCACCTGATGTTCCAGGGCTCGGCCAACGTCACCAACAACGGGCACTTCGAGCTCGTCCAGGGCGCCGGCGGCTCGCTCAACGGCACCACCAGCTTCGAGCGCACCAACTACTTCGAGACCATGCCCGCCCACCAGCTGGAGCTCGCGCTCTGGCTGGAGGCCGACCGGATGGGCTCGCTGCTCGCCGCGCTCGACGAGACGTCCATGGAGAACCAGCGCGACGTCGTCAAGAACGAGCGCCGCCAGCGCTACGACAACGTCCCGTACGGCACCGCCTTCGAGAAGCTCACCGCGCTCTCCTTCCCCGACGGCCACCCGTACCACCACACCCCGATCGGCTCCATGGCCGACCTCGACGCGGCCACCCTGGAGGACGCCCGGACGTTCTTCCGGACGTACTACGCGCCCAACAACGCGGTCCTCTCGATCGTCGGCGACATCGACCCCGAGCAGACCGTCGCCTGGGTCGAGAAGTACTTCGGCTCCATCCCCGCGCACGACGGCAAGCAGCCCCCGCGCTCGGGCGAGCTCCCCGAGACGATCGGCCGCGAGATCCGCGAGGACGTCCACGAGGACGTCCCCTCCCGCGCCCTGATGGCCGCCTACCGCCTCCCGCACGACGGCACCCGCGAGGCCGACGCCGCCGACCTCGCCCTCACCATCCTCGGCAGCGGCGAGTCCAGCCGCCTCTACAACCGGCTGGTCCGCCGCGACCGCACCGCCGTCGCCGCCGGCTTCGGCCTGCTGCGGCTGGCCGGCGCCCCCAGCCTCGGCTGGCTCGACGTCAAGACCTCCGGCGACGCCACCATCGAGCAGATCGGCACCGCCGTCGACGAGGAGCTCGCCCGCTTCGCCGCCGAGGGCCCCACCGCCGAGGAGCTCGAACGCGCCCAGGCCCAGATCGAGCGCGAGTGGCTCGACCGGCTCACCACCGTCGCCGGCCGGGCCGACGAACTGTGCCGCTACGCCGTCCTGTTCGGCGACCCGGAGCTGCTCAACGACGCCCTCCCCAAGGTCCTCGACGTCACCGCCGAGGAGGTCCAGGCCATCGCCAAGGCCCGGCTCCACCCCGACAACCGGGCCGTCCTCGCCTACGAGCCGACCGCCGCCGCCGAGACCGACGCCGACTCCGACGCCGCTTCCGAAGAGGAGGGTGCCGCCGTATGAGCACCGACTACGTCCCCGCCATGACCTTCCACCCGCAGCCCCGGCCGGGCACGCCCAGCCCCTGGGACTTCCCCGCCCCCGAGCGGGCCGCCCTCGGCAACGGCATCACCGTCCTGCACTGCCACCGGCCCGGCCAGCAGCTGGTCGCCGTCGAGGTCCTGCTCGACGTCCCGCTCGCCGCCGAGCCCGAGGGCCTCGACGGCGTCGCCGGCATCCTCGCCCGCGCCTTCAGCGAGGGCACCGACACCCTCAGCGCCGAGGAGTACGCCGCCGAGCTGGAGCGCGCCGGCGCCACCCTCGACACGCACGCCGACCACCCGTGCATCCGGATCTCCCTGGAGGTCCCCGCCTCCCGGCTCCAGCGCGGCCTGTCCCTGCTCGCCGACGCCCTGCGCGCCCCGGCCCTGCCCGAGGCGGAGATCGAGCGGCTGGTCGCCAACCGCCTGGACGAGATCGTCCACGAGCAGGCCAACCCCGCCCGGCGCGCCGCCAAGGCCCTGTACGCCGAGCTCTTCGACGCCGCCGACCGGCTCTCCCGGCCCCGCGCCGGCACCGCCGACACCGTCAAGTCGATCGACCGCGCCGCCGTCAAGGCCTTCTACGACGGCCACGTGCGCCCCGCGACCAGCACCGTCGTGGTGGTCGGCGACCTCACCGGCGTCGACCTGCCCGCGCTGCTGGAGAGCACCCTCGGCACCTGGACCGGAACGGCCGCCGAGCCGTCCGTCCACGCCCCGGTCACCGGCGACGACCACGGCCGCGTCGTCATCGTGGACCGCCCCGGCTCCGTCCAGACCCAGCTGCTCATCGGCCGGATCGGACCCGACCGCCACGACCCGGTCTGGGCCGCCCAGACCCTCGGCACCTACTGCCTCGGCGGCACCCTCACCTCCCGCCTGGACCGCGTCCTGCGCGAGGAGAAGGGCTACACCTACGGCGTGCGCGCCTTCGCCCAGCCGCTGCGCTCGGCCGCGGACGGCAGCGGGCGCGCCATGCTCGCCATCAGCGGCTCGGTGGACACCGCCTCCACCGCCCCCGCGCTGGCCGACACCTGGGTCATCCTGCGCACCCTCGCCGCCGAGGGCCTCACCGACGCCGAGCGCGACGAGGCCGTGCAGTTCCTGGTCGGCGTCGCCCCGCTGAAGTACGAGACCGCGGGCTCGGTCGCCGGCACCCTGGCCGACCAGGTCGAGCAGTACCTGCCGGACGACTACCAGGCCGAGGTCTACCGGCAGCTCGCCGAACTGCCCACCGCCGCCGCCACCGAGGCGGTCGTCGCGGCCTTCCCGCCGGACCGCCTGGTCACCGTCCTGGTCGGCGACGCCGCCGTGATCGCCGACGACGTGCGGGCGCTCGGCATCGGCGAGGTCACCGTCGTCAGCTGACGCCTGATCCGCTGCCGTCCGGCCCCGTGGAGCACCCGCTCCGCCGGGCCGGACGCGTTTTTAAATCCGTTGCGGGCCGCGCCCGTTCCGTGGATAGATGTTCCCCGACGCACAGCACGTGCGAACTGCGACGAAGGAAGGGAGGCGGTCACCATGCGGGTCGAGCAAGCCATACGACGCTCCCCGAGGCCGTATTCCCCCTGCACCGTCGCCCCGGGCGCCTGAGCCCCACCCCCTGAACTTCCCCGAGCCGTGCCGGGATTCCTCGCGCGGCACCACCTTCCCCGAACCACCCGACCTCTGGAGGTCGTTCACCCATGTCGTACACCGAGGTACCCGGCGTCCGCGTCCCGATCCGGATGTGGACCGACCCGGCCACCGTCGAGGGCCAGGCCCTCCAGCAGCTGCGCAACATCAGCTCGCTGCCCTGGCTGCACGGCCTCGCCGTGATGCCCGACGTCCACCTGGGCAAGGGCGCGACGGTCGGCTCCGTCATCGCCATGAAGGACGCGGTCTGCCCGGCGGCCGTCGGCGTCGACATCGGCTGCGGGATGAGCGCGGTGAAGACCTCGCTCACCGCCGAGGACCTCCCGGACGACCTCTCCGGCCTGCGCCGCGAGATCGAGCGGGCCATCCCGGTCGGCCGCGGCCTGCACACCGACCCGGTGGACCCGTCCAAGCTGCACGGCTTCCGCACGGCGGGCTGGGACGACTTCTGGCAGCGCTTCGACGGAGTGGCGGAAACGGTCAAATGGCGTCGCGAGCGGGCCATGCAGCAGATGGGAACGCTCGGAGCCGGCAACCACATGATCGAATTGTGCATCGATACGGTTGGTTTCGTGTGGCTGATGCTGCATTCCGGATCGCGCAACATCGGCAAGGAGCTGGCGGAGCACCACATGACCGTCGCCCGCTCGCTGCCGCACAACCAGGGTCTGGTCGACCGCGATCTCGCGGTGTTCCTGTCCGGTACGCCGGAGATGGCGGACTACCGCTCGGACCTCTACTGGGCGCAGGAGTACGCGAAGCACAACCGCGCCCTGATGATGGCGCTCTTCCAGGACGTCGTCCGGCGCGAGTTCACCAAGGCGCAGGTCACCTTCGACGAGGTGATCAGCTGCCACCACAACTACGTGGCGGAGGAGCGCTACGACGGCATCGACCTGCTCGTGACCCGTAAGGGTGCAATCCGGGCCGGAACGGGCGAGCTCGGAATCATCCCGGGTTCGATGGGAACCAGCTCGTTCATCGTTCGCGGCCTCGGCAACACTGCGGCCTTCAACTCGGCCTCGCATGGCGCCGGCCGGAAGATGAGCCGTACGGCGGCGAAGAAGCGCTTCACCGTACGTGACCTGGAGGAGCAGACCCGGGGCGTGGAGTGCCGCAAGGACAGCGGAGTGGTGGACGAGATCCCCGGCGCGTACAAGTCCATTGAGAAGGTCATGGAGCAGCAGCGTGACCTGGTCGAGGTCGTTGCTCAGATCAAGCAGGTCATCTGCATCAAGGGCTGACCGGTCAACATGAGATGGCCCCCGACGATGTCGGGGGCCATCTCATCGGTGCGGCAGGATCCTCGGACGCTTGGGGCCGATAAGGCGCCATTGACGGATCTTGCAGCTCTTGAGCGTTCTGCCCAGCTGCTCGGATGCGAGCTCCATGCTTTCCGCAGTGAGGATCACCTCGTCCTCCTCCTGGGTCCAGCTGCGTCGAGGGGGAGCGAACCCCATGGTCGACGGGCGAATCCAGGCGCTGACCTGATCGGCGCCGGCCTGTTTGCGGGGCAGGGCCAGACAGCCGGGATAGTAGAGATCACTGGCCAGCGCCACGCCGGGTTCTTTGAGGAACAGGACGTTGTAGATGTCGTCGCGTTTATTGCGGGTGGGATTGCGCTGGGCCCCACAGAGCCGCATCGTGTAGCCGGTGAAGAAGAAGGCCATTGCGTCGCTCTTGGTGGTGAGACTGACGAAGGGCAGGTCGTCGGAGGTGAGGCCGACCGAGCCGTCGGCGTCGATGAGGCCGCGCAGGTAGTCCCGCTTCGAGAACGGCACCGTCGGTGGCGCCACGATCTCGGACTTCCGTCCTGCCGGTAGGCCGAGTGCCTGCAGTTCCTCTCGGAACTCCCGGGCGCAGACGGCCCATAGCACCGAGGTGTGGTCCGCCTTGAAGTTCGTCGTCCGCGTCCGATAGCTGATGGTGCTGTTGTACGGGCAGAGCCGCTGGAACTCCTCCAGGATCGGGGCGTCGCGTGCGGCGAGTTCCACGGAGAGTCGACCGCGGTTGCGGGACTGTTCGGTGAGGTGTCCGTCCGCCTGGAGGAAGGCGAACATGTAGGCGTGCTCGGGTCGTTCGAGATCGAAGAAGGTCATGCCGCGAGCATCAGTGCGATCCGTCGTTCGAGGGGGTCGAACGAGCACCGGTTCGCTCAATGGTGTGGATGCGATCTGTTTCGCAAACAGAAGCGCCCGGCAGTGCTAGGCGAGTGGTGAGGAGCCCGGATAGCGGTGCGGCGGACGGGGCGGATCAGGGC
>NZ_JBHVEU010000411.1:0-8059 GCF_042802075.1 Kitasatospora sp. NPDC057518 | reverse complement strand
CTGGGTGGGAGCGCAGGCGGGGGGTGGGGGGTCGGGGGAGACTGGGGGCATGCCGGAGCTGCCTGAGGTCGAGGCGTTGAGTGCTTTCCTGTCCGAGCGGTTGACCGGGCGGGTGATCGCTCGGGTGCAGCCGGTGGCGATCAGTGCGTTGAAGACGTACGACCCGCCGGTGACGGCGTTGGAGGGGCGGACGGTCGGGGCGGTGACCAGGCGGGGCAAGTTCCTGGACGTCGAGGCGGAGGGGCTGCACCTGGTGGTCCACCTGGCCCGGGCGGGCTGGTTGCGGTGGAAGGACGGTCTGCCCGCTGAGCCGCCGCGGCCGTCTCCGCGCAATCCGCTGGCGTTGCGGGTGCGGTTGGCGGGGGAGGCGGGGGACGGGTTCGATCTCACCGAGGCCGGGTCGAAGAAGGGGCTGGCGGTGTACGTGGTGCGGGAGCCGGCCGAGGTGCCGGGGGTGGCCAGGCTCGGGCCGGATCCGCTGGATCCGGGCTTCACGCTGGCGGACTTCGCGGCGCTGTTGCGGGGCGAGCGGCGTCGGCTCAAGGGGGTGCTGCGGGACCAGGGGGTGTTGGCGGGGGTGGGCAACGCCTACTCGGACGAGGTGTTGCACGCGGCCCGGATGTCGCCGTACAAGCTGGCCGCGAGTCTGACCGAGGACGAGGTGGCCCGGCTGTACGAGGCGCTCGGGGGCACGCTGCGGGAGGCGGTGGAGCGCTCGCGGGGGCTGGCGGCGGGGGAGCTGAAGGCGGAGAAGAAGCTCGGGCTGCGGGTGCACGGCCGGACCGGCGAGCCGTGCCCGGTGTGTGGGGACGCCATTCGGGAGGTGTCCTTCGCGGACTCCTCGTTCCAGTACTGCCCTACCTGCCAGACCGGGGGCAAGCCGTTGGCGGACCGGCGGTTGTCGCGGCTGTTGAAGTGAGGGGGAGGAGAAGTGAGGGGGAGGGGAGGGGAAGTGGGGAGGGGAGGGGAAGTGAGGGGTGGGACGGGTTCTGGCCGTCCCACCCGGTCGTCGGCGTTTGGTCAGCGCTTGATGGCGACGCCGCCCCAGTAGTAGGCGGCCTTCGGGTCGGCCGGGGGCTCGCCGTCGGGGCGCCAGGCCAGGACCGGGGCGACGCCCGGCTCGACCAGGTCCCAGCCGTCGAAGAAGCGGACGACGTCGTCGTAGCCGCGCGGCACCAGGGTCATCCCGCCGGCCCGGGCGGCCTCGGCGACCTTGCCGACGGCCTCGGGGTCGAAGTCCGGGGTGGGGGTGGTCAGGGCGATGCAGCTGCCGGCGGGCAGGGCGTCGCGCAGTGCGGCGACCCGGCCCCAGGGGTCGTCCTCGTCGGCGATCAGCATCAGTACGGCGATCATCAGCAGGCCGACGGGCTGGGTGAGGTCGAGGGTGGCGGTGAGCGCCGGGTCGGCGAACAGCTCCTCGGGCTTGCGCAGGTCGGCGTGGATGTAGGTGGTTCGGCTGGCCGGGCTGGAGACCATCAGGGCGCGGGCGTGGGCGAGCACGATCGGGTCGTTGTCGACGTAGACCACCCGGGTGCCGGGGCTGACCGCCTCGGCGATCTCGTGGGTGTTCGGCGAGGTCGGGATGCCGGTGCCGAGGTCGAGGAACTGGCGGATGCCGTGCTCCTGGGCGAGGTAGCGCACGGCCCGGCCCTGGAACGCCCGGTTGGCCTTGGCCATCGCCTTGACGCTCGGTACGGCCTGCTCGATGGCCTGCCCCATGGCGCGGTCCGGCGGGAAGTTGGTCTTCCCGCCCAGCCAGTAGTCGTACACGCGCGCAGAGTGCGGGGCGGTGGTGTCGACACCGAAGCGTTCCCACTGGCTGAGCTCGGTGGCGTCGTCGTCCTGCGGGCCCTGGCGGGGGGAGTCCTGACTTGTCGTCATGGCCACGTCCTCTGATGGCAGATCATCACACTGGGGAAGGCACAGCGTAGCGGTCCGGACGGGAGGTGGAGCGTCCGGTCGGGGAAGATCCGTGGAAGATCTTCGGATGTGGAGTGGACGGCCGGTGGCCTTGAGCCGTCGGAGTGGTGATGGGGGCCGTCGGAGTTGCCCTCGGGGAACCGTGGTGACGGCCGGGGGAAGCATCCAGAATGCTGTCAGATCGTCAGATTACTTCGCGCAGATTGCTGCTGGTTGCGGCCGGAATGTCCCTGCTGGGGACGGCCGCCGGATGTCGGAGCCCCTGGGGTGGCGGGGAGGGCGGCGCGGCGGCGGGGGCGGCCGATGCCGCGGCCCCGACGGGGACCGAGGGGGCGTCGGCCGCGCCGTCGGTGGCGGCCCCGGGGGGCACGCCGTCCGCGGTGCCCTCGCCGGCGCCGCCGTCCGGAGCCGCGCCGAGCGCGGTGCCCGTGCGCCGGGCGCTCTCCGAGGCGGAGAGCAAGCCGGTGTACGACCTGGACCCGGAGCGGAAGGTGGTGGCGCTCACCATCGACGACGGGCCGGACCCCCGGTACACGCCGACCGTGCTGTCGATGTTCGAGCAGTACGGGATCAGGGCCACGTTCTTCCTGATCGGGGAGAACGCGGTCGAGCACCCCGCCCTGGTGCGGGAGATCGCGGACCGCGGCCACCACATCGCCAACCACACCTGGACCCACCCCGACCTGCGGCACATGTCGGAGGGCAAGGTGCGGGACGAGCTGGAGCGCACCTCCGACCTGCTGCAGCGGACCACCGGCCGGCAGCCCACCTGGTTCCGTGCGCCGGGCGGGGACTTCTCGGCGGTCTCGCTCAAGGTGGCCGCCGACCTGGGGATGCGGAACATGGCCTGGTCGGTGGACCCGCGGGACTGGGCCCGGCCGGGGACCTCGGCGATCATCGACCGGGTCCTCAAGAACGTCCGGCCCGGGTCGATCGTGCTCAATCACGACGGGGGCGGGGACCGGTCGCAGACGGTGGCGGCGTTGAAGGCGTACCTGCCGGTGCTCGTCGACTCGGGGTATCTCTTCACGGCTCCGCCGAACTGAGTTTCGCATGACGGGGCAGGTCGCGGTTTTAACCCTTAAACCACTCGAATGGGTGGATTAGAAGAACCGTTTCTGCGTTTTTTGGGCCTCTAGGGTGATCTCGCACCAATTAACCGGGTACTGCCGAGTACCACCTGAAAGGCCCTCACTCATGCGTCTCCGCAACGCCATGCTCGCCGCCGCCAGCGCCGTCGCCCTCGTCCTCGCCGTCCCGTTCTCCGCGAATGCCGCGACGGGCGACTTCCTCTACAAGGTCGGCCCCGGGGTCCCCGTGGGCCTGGCCGACCCGCAGAGCCGCGAGTGCATCGACCTGCCGTGGACCACCGAGGAGGACCCGGGCTTCGCGCCGGAGAACCGCACCCAGTCCACGGCCACGGTCTTCCTGGACTTCGGCTGCTCGGGCGACGTCTTCTACGTCATGAACCCCGGCAAGAAGCTCGGTGACCGGCTGAAGCTGCGCTCCGTGGTCTTCTCCTGAGCGCGGGGGAGCGCGGGGTGGCCGGGGCCGGGCGGGCGGCGTAGGTTCGAACTGTCCGGCCCGGTCGCCGGCCCCTCGCCGTGCCCGTACGCCTGTCGTCGTCGCGCGGCCCGCCGTGCCCGTGGTCGGGCGCCGCAGCCTGGGCAGAGCGAAGGAGGGCCTGGGATGACCGGCAACGGCTACGCGCACCCCGAGGCGTTGGTCCGCACCGAATGGCTGGCCCACCACCTGGACGACGGGACGATCCGGGTCGTCGAGGTGGACGAGGACACCGAGGCCTACGACCGGGACCACATCCCCGGCGCGGTCGGCTGGAACTGGACCACCGACCTGCACAGCCAGGTCGGCCGGGACTACATCGACCGCGACGGCGTCCAGCACCTGCTGCGGGCGGCCGGGGTCGAGGACGACACCACCGTGGTGCTCTACGGGGGCAACAACAACTGGTTCGCCGCCTACGCCTACTGGCTGTTGCGGCTGCGCGGCTTCGGGCCGGTGCGGCTGCTGGACGGCGGGCGCAAGAAGTGGGAGCTGGAGGAGCGGGAGCTCACCCGTGCGGTGATGGACTACCAGCACAGCGGGTTCCGGTTGAGCGGGCCCGAGCGGCCGGAGCTGCGGGCGCTGCGGGACGAGGTGCTGGCCAGGGCCGAGGTGTTCGCCAAGCCCGGGGCGGACGCGGTGCTGGTGGACGTCCGCTCGCCGGCCGAGTTCCGGGGCGAGCTGATCGCGCCCCCGCACCTGCCGCAGGAGCAGGCGCAGGTGCCCGGGCACATCCCCGGCGCGGTCAACATCCCGTGGTCCCAGGCGGCCAACGACGACGGGTCGTTCCGTTCGGCGGAGGAGCTGCGGGCGCTGTACGGGGGGAAGGGCGTGGAGCCGGAGCGCGAGGTGATCGCGTACTGCCGGATCGGCGAGCGGTCCGCGCACACCTGGTTCGCGCTCACCGAGCTGCTCGGGTACCCGCACGTGAAGAACTACGACGGCTCGTGGACGGAGTACGGCTCGTTGGTGCGGGCGCCGGTGGTGCTCGGGGCGTGAGGGGCAGGAAGGGCAGGAGGGGTGCGAGGGGCTTCAGGGGCCTCAGGGGTGGGTGAGGTGGCGTGACGGCTTCGCGGCCGGGCTGCGAAGCCGTCGTGTCGGCGGGTTTCTTTTCATGAACATCTCACCGGAGGGGAGTGGACGAGGGGCTGCCGGGACAAGGATCGATCCGACCCAATCGTTCCGGTGATCCCTGGAGGACCACGTGCGCAAGAGGCTGATCGTCTCTGCTGCCAGTGCCCTGAGCCTGTTCCTGGCCGTTCCCGCCTCGGCTTCCGGCTTCCAGCCGGGCGCGGCCGGGGTCGGCGACCCGTACTACCCGACCTACGGCAACGGCGGGTACCGGGTCTCGCACTACGACATCCGGTTGAAGTACCAGCCCGCCACGGACGAGCTGGAGGGCACCACGACCATCCTCGCCACGGCCACCCAGGACCTCTCCCGGTTCAACCTCGACTTCGCGTTGGACGTCTCGGAGGTGCGGGTCAACGGCCGGGTCGCGAAGTTCGCCACCAGCGGTGAGCAGGAGCTGGAGATCACCCCCGCGCGGCCGCTCGCCAAGGGCTCCCAGGCCACCGTGGTGGTGCGCTACAAGGGCGTGCCCTCCACGGTGAAGAAGTACGGCTTCACCAGCTGGCACCGGACCCCGGACGGCGCCGTGGCGGCGAACGAGCCCGAGGCCGCCTGGTGGTGGTTCCCGAGCAACGACCACCCGAGCAACAAGGCCACCTACGACGTCTCGGTGCTCGTCCCGGACGGCAACCAGGTGATCAGCAACGGCGTGCTGACGGGCACCAGCTCGCAGGCCGGCTGGACCCGGTACAGCTGGCGGGAGAACAAGCCGCAGGCGACGTACCTGGCCACGCTCGCGGTCGGCAAGTTCGACATCACCCGGGACACCACGCCGAGCGGGCTGCCGGTCTACAACGCGTACAGCAAGGACCTCGGCGAGAACGCGGACGCGGCGCGGGCGAGCGTCGAGCGCACCGGCGAGCTGGTGGACTGGCTGAGCGGCTACTTCGGCGAGTACCCGTTCAGCTCGGTCGGCGGCTACGTCCCCAATGTGCCGACCGGCTACGCCCTGGAGACCCAGACCCGGATCTTCTACAGCCCCCGGCAGTTCGCCCGGGGCACCAACACCTCGGTGGTCGTCCACGAGTTGGCCCACCAGTGGTACGGGGACAGCGTCTCGCTCTCCAAGTGGAGCGACATCTGGCTGAACGAGGGCTTCGCGCGGTACTCGCAGTTCCTCTGGTCGGAGCACGAGAACGAGGGAACCGCGCAGGAGCTCGCCGACTACGTCTACGCCTCGCACCCGGCCGACGACCCGTTCTGGAAGGTCAAGCCGGGCGACCCGGGCCCGGACGACCAGTTCTCCGGCGCGGTGTACGACCGGGGTGCGGTGGCCGTCCAGGCGCTGCGCAACGCCGTCGGGGACGAGAAGTTCTTCAAGATCCTGAAGGGCTGGCCCACCGAGCGCCGCTACGGCAACGCCACCATCCCGGAGTTCCAGGCCTATGCGGAGAAGGTCTCCGGGAAGAAGCTCGGGGACGTGTTGAACACCTGGCTGTTCACCCCCGGCAAGCCGGCGGTCGGGCCGGTGCCGCCGGGTGCCGCGGCTGCCGCCTCGCCGGCGCCGGGTGCGGACCGGGCGGAGGGTCGGCTGCCGGCGGAGCCGAAGTCCTGGAAGCAGATCCAGGAGACCAACTCGGTGCACCAGTCCCATAGCTGACGACATGTCGGAATGGTCGGCGTGACGGCTTCGGGGCACGGGCGCGAAGCCGTCATGTCGGCGCGTTTCTTTTTATGAACATCTCACCGGAAGGGAGTGGGGGAGGGGTTGACGGGACAAGGATCGGTTCAACCCCATCGTTCCGGTGATCCCTGGAGGACCATGTGCGCAAGAGGCTGATCGTCTCTGCTGCCAGTGCCCTGAGCCTGTTCCTGGCCGTCCCGGCCTCGGCTTCCGGCTTCCAACCCGGCGCGGACGGCGTCGGGGACCCGTACTACCCGACCCTCGGCAACGGCGGGTACCGGGTCTCGCACTACGACATCCGGTTGAAGTACCAGCCCGCCACGGACGAGCTGGAGGGCACCACGACCATCCTCGCGACGGCCACCCAGGACCTCTCCCGGTTCAACCTCGACTTCGCGCTGAAGGTCTCCGAGGTGCGGGTCAACGGCCGGGTCGCGACCTTCGCCACCAGTGGCGACCAGGAGCTGGAGATCACCCCCGCGCGGCCGCTCGCCAAGGGCGACCAGGCCACCGTGGTGGTGCGCTACAAGGACGTGCCGTCCACCGTGCAGAAGTACGGCGGCTACACCGCCTGGCGCCGCACCCCGGACGGTGCGGTGGTGGCCGGCGAGCCCGTGTCGGCCGCGTGGTGGTACCCGAGCAACGACCACCCGAGCAACAAGGCGACCTTCGACGTCTCGGTGCTGGTGCCGGACGGCAACCAGGTGATCAGCAACGGCGTGCTGACCGGGACCAGTTCGCTGGCGGGCTGGACCCGGTACAGCTGGCGGGAGAACAAGCCGCAGGCGACCTACCTGGCGACCCTGGCGATCGGCAAGTTCGACATCACCCAGGACACCACCGCGAGCGGGCTGCCGGTCTACAACGCGTACAGCAAGGACCTGGGCGACAACGGCGCCGCGGCGCGGGCGAGCATCGAGCGGACCGGCGAGCTGGTGGACTGGCTGAGCGGCTACTTCGGCGAGTACCCGTTCAGCTCCGTCGGCGGCTACGTCGCCAACACCTCGTCCAGTGGCGCCCTGGAGACCCAGACCAGGGTCTCCTACGGCCCCGGGTTGTTCGCCCGGGGCACCAACACCTCGGTGGTCGTCCACGAGCTGGCCCACCAGTGGTACGGCGACAGCGTCTCGCTCTCCAAGTGGAGCGACATCTGGCTGAACGAGGGCTTCGCCGAGTACTCGCAGTTCCTCTGGTCCGAGCACGAGAACGAGGGCACCGCGCAGGCAGTGGCCGACTACATCTACGCCTCGCACCCGGCCGACGACCCGTTCTGGACCGTCAAGCCGGGCGACCCGGGTGAGGAGAACCAGTTCTCCGGCGCGGTGTACTACCGCGGCGCGGTGGCCATCCAGGCGCTGCGCAACGCCGTCGGGGACGAGAAGTTCTTCCAGATCCTCAAGGGCTGGCCCACCGAGCGGCGCTACGGGAACGCCACCATCCCGGAGTTCCAGGCGTACGCCGAGAAGGTCTCCGGCCAGAAGCTCGGGGACCTGCTGAACACCTGGCTGTTCACCCCGAGCAAGCCGGCCGTCGGACCGGTGCCGCCGGGTGCCGCGGCCGCGGCCTCGCTGGCGCCGGGCGCGGACGCCGGCCGGGACGCGGTGCCGGTCGAGCCGAAGTCCTGGAAGAAGATCCAGGAGGCCGGTTCGGTGCACGAGGGCCGGCACTGACGGCAGGGCGGTACCAGGGCGTGTCTTCAAACTCGCGTCTGCGGGCCGACGCCGGTGCACGCACCTCGCCGCGTTGTCGTCGGTCGCCAATGCTCCGCAGTGGCTCCCTCCTCCGCCTTGCGATGCACGCACCCCAACGCCGCCCCGCCCG
>NZ_JBHVEU010000410.1:0-8066 GCF_042802075.1 Kitasatospora sp. NPDC057518 | reverse complement strand
GTGGCGCCGCTGGTGGGGGCGGTGCCGGCGGCCAGGGGTCCGCCGCCGTCACCGGCGGTGTTCCCCTGCCTCCCGGGCTGAGTGCCGGCGGTGCGGGCGGCACCGGCGGTGCGGGAGGCCGGGGCGGGGGCGGAGGCGACGGCGACACCCCCGGAGGGAAAAGCGCCTTCCCCGGCGCTTCCGGGGCGCCGGGTGCCGCCGGGCAGAAAGGCGAACTCGGTGGAGGGGGCTATCTCGTCCTCAGCTGGTGACCCCGGACGGCCCGCGCACCGGGATCGCCGGTGACGGTCGCGCCGGGAAGGACGGTGCCGTCGAGGAGGCGGAGCCGGCCCGGCTTCGTCACAGGGCGGTCAGGGTGAGGGTGGTGGGGCCGCTGGCCCCGGTGATGGTGCCGCCGCCGACCGGGCACAGCTCCGGGTTGGTTCCGGTGAGGTCGGCGGCGTCCACGACCTTCACGGCGGTGTCGCCCGTGTACCGGCCCGCGCTGACGGTGCCCGTGTAGGTCGCGGCGGTGCCGGTGTCCTCCACGGAGGTCCAGTGCACGGTGCTGGTGCTCCGGTCGCTCCAGGTGATGGTCTCGTCGAAGGGGTTGAGCGTGTGGATCAGGTTGACGCAGGTCTCGCCCGGCTCGTCGGCCGTGGTCGCGCTCGTCCCGGGAAGGCCCGTCTCGCACGTCGCGTAGGAGTTCTGGGACGTGACGCTGATGTCCTGCGGCTGGTTGGTCAGCGCGGGCGTGAACTCGCTGGTGAACGTGCCTTCGCACTGCACGTCCACCACGCCCTGGGCGTGGGCCGGTGCACCGGCCGGGAGCAGCAGGAGTCCACAGGCCAGCGCCATGGCCCCGGCCAGGCGGCGGGGCAGCGGGAATCGGGACGGAACGGTGTTCATCGAGCCTCCAGGGGAGAGCGATCGGTCGGGGCTTGGCCGTCCGACCGGTGCGAGGGTGGTGATCGGTGCGGGTGCGCGGGGGGATCCGGTGCTCCGGTCGGCTTCCGGTGACGGGGGGCCATGAGCACCGCCGCCCCGCGCCACGCGCGTGACTGATCGTGTACTCACCGTGTGTGCCTACTGGCCGCCGCGCAAGCCCGGACGGCCGGTCGGATGCCGTTCGCGAGGCGGGTTCGGGTCAGGCCGGTGGGCTGTTTTCTGCCACATTGGTCTCTACCATTGCCCCGAATCCGGGATTCCGGAAGGCTCGCCGCCGAGCGCCGGGAAGCGGACTCCGGCGTTCTCGCCCGAGGGAGGATCCACCGAGATGGCATTGCGCACAGCGGTTTCCACCATGGCCCTGGCCGGACTGCTGACGGTTGCGGGCGGCCTGGCGGCCGCTCCCGCCGCCCAGGCGTCCACGACGAGGACGACCGGATACACCTACATCGGCATGTACCCGAGCGGCGCCGCGTGCGACGCCGCCGGCCGGGCCTACGTGGCCCGCGGGGAGGCGGTCAGCTACTTCTGCGACGTGGCCCCGACCACGGCCCGGCTCTCGGTCTGGTTCTACTGAGACCGCCTGCCGGGTGCCGCCCGGGGTCCGGGGTGACGTCCGCTGCGGCGGGTGTCCGGCGGTGTGACTCCGGCTGAACCGGCAGGTCCGGGTGAGCAGTCGGGGGCGTTCGCGGCGGAGTTCTTCGCTCCGCCGCGGCGCTCGACCTCCGGCGGTGGGCCCGCCGTCGGAGCGGCAGCCGTACCCCCTGGCCGTTTGCCTGTCCGGGTGGCCTTTTACCATCGTGTCGGATTCTCCGACGGACGGTGCCGCCCGCTCGGCCGCTGCGGCCGGGGGCTCGCCGTCCGACACCCACACGGCACCACGACTCCACCGCAGACGCTGGAGTCGTGCATCTAGGAGGAACGTTCATGCAAGCCCGGAAGATCGGCGCGGTCGCCGCGACAGCGGTGGCAGTCCTGGCGGCCCGCGACCTCGTCCAGAAGAGGCACGCGCTCCTCCGGAACTTCCCGGTCGTCGGCCACGCCCGGTACCTCCTGGAGACGATCGGGCCGGAGCTGCGGCAGTACATCGTGACCTCCAACGAGGAGGAGCGCCCCTTCAGCCGTGACCAGCGCACCTGGATCTACGCGTCGGCGAAGGAGGAGAACAACTACTTCGGCTTCGGCACCGAGGTCGACGTCGAGCACGTCCAGGGGCACGCCTACCTGAAGCAGCGCACCTTCGCCGGTGCCCTCCCCGACGCCCACGATCCGCAGGCACCGCTGCCCTCGGCCAAGGTGCTGGGCGGGCCGCGCGGCCGCGCCAAGGCCTTCCGGCCGGCCAGCGTGGTGAACATCTCGGCGATGAGCTTCGGCTCGCTCTCCGGCGCGGCCGTCACGGCGCTCAACAAGGGGGCGGCGCTGGCGGGCACGATGCACAACACCGGCGAGGGCGGCCTCTCGCCGTACCACCGCAACGGCGGTGACCTCGTCCTCCAGCTCGGGACGGCGTACTTCGGCTGCCGCGACGAGAACGGCGCCTTCAACCTCGACAAGCTCAAGGAGGTCGTCGCCGGCGCCCCCGTCAAGGCGATCGAGATCAAGCTCTCCCAGGGCGCCAAGCCGGGGCTGGGCGGCATGCTGCCGGGCGCGAAGGTGACCCCGGAGATCGCCGGGATCCGCGGCATCCCGGTCGGCCAGGACTGCGCCTCCCCGTCGCGGCACACCGCGTTCGGCGACGTCGACTCGATGCTGGACTTCGTCGAGCTGATCGCCACCGAGACCGGCCTGCCGGTCGGGGTCAAGAGCGCGGTGGGGGAGGCGGGCTTCTGGCAGGAGCTCGCCACGCTGATGGCCCGCGGCGACCGCGGGGTCGACTTCGTGACGGTCGACGGCGGCGAGGGCGGCACCGGCGCGGCGCCGCGGATGTTCGCCGACTCGGTGTCGCTGCCGTTCCGGATGGGCTTCTCCCGGGTCTACGGCACCTTCGCCGAGCTGGGGCTGACCGACGACCTGACCTTCATCGGCTCCGGCAAGCTCGGCCTGCCCGAGAACGCCGCGGTCGCCTTCGCCCTGGGCGCCGACATGATCAACGTGGCCCGGGAGGCGATGCTGTCGATCGGCTGCATCCAGGCGCAGAAGTGCCACACCGACAAGTGCCCCACCGGCATCGCGACCCAGAACCCGTGGCTCGCCCGCGGCCTGGACCCGACGTCGAAGGCCGACCGGGCCGCCGCCTACCTGCGCACCCTGCGCAAGGAGCTGATGAAGGTCTCGTCGGCCGTCGGCGTCGCCCACCCGGCGCTCATCACCGCCGACGACATCGAGATCCTGAACGGCGACTACGAGGCCCGCACCCTGGCCGGCGTGTACGGCTACAAGGAAGGCTGGGGCGAGCTCGGCCCGGAGCTGGCCGAGGAGATCACGGCGCTGATGACGGCCGGGCCGGCCGTCTGACCGACCCCCGTCGCCCGCCCGGTCAGGGGACCGACGGCCGCCCTACCGGCGGCGCCGGTCGGTCGGCCGGGCGGGCGAAGTGGTGCTGGAGGCGGGCGTGGCGGAACTGGTAGACCGCGCCGGCCTTGCGCAGGACGCCCCGCTGATGGGCGTCCTCCAGGAAGGTCATCGCCGCCGGGGGCAGGTGTCCGGTCAGCGGCAGCCAGATCCGTGCGAGGACCGTCCACTGGCCCCACGCCGTCAGGCTGAGCGCGATGCCGAGCCCGCCCCCGAGGGCGGTGAGGACCCCGAATCTGAGCCCGTCCGCGACGTTCCACACGAGGCCGATTCCCCACAGGGAGCTGTCGAGGAACTCGACGGTCAGCCTGCCCCCGAGCCCGACCACGACTCCGAGCGGTGGTGCGAGCATGAGCCACTGCAGGAGCAGGGTCCTGCGGTTCAGGGCCAGCAGGTCGCGGGGGTCGGGTGCCGACTCGATGGCGACGGGGGCTTCGCACCAGGCCATCAGCCCGCCCGCGAGCGCGCCCGCGAGGCCGAACAGGAACCCGTAGAGCGGTGCGTTCACCAGCCCGACCCGGAGCCATGCCGGGTGCCCCGAGAGGAGGGCACTGGCGAGCGCGGTCAGGAGCGCGATCCCGGGCCCGACGGCCAGGCCCGCCACGAGCCCGATGCCGGCCCGCGCGAGGATCTCGGGGCCGGACCTGGCCGCCGACCTCCCCGCTCCGCCGAGGCGGAACCGGATGCGCGACGGCTCCAGCGCCCCGCCCCGGAAGACGTACCCGATCCCGTGCACGAGGGCGAAGACCACGGCAGAGGGGAGGGCGTTGACCAGGGCGTCCACGACCATGGTGACGAACCCGTCCACGAGACTGGACCCGAGGCCCTGCGCCGACCCGATCCCGTCCAGGGCGGCGGTGATCCCGTCGAAGGGCCCGATGAGGACCGCGATGCACACCCCGGTCACCAGCCCGGTGAGGAGCATGCGCGGCACCAGCCGCATGGTGGTGCCCAGTTCCCACCACGCGAGGTCGGGCGTACGCCGCTGTTCGAGGTGCCGGGCGAGGAAGCGGAGCCACCGGGACACCCGCTCCGGATCCCGGCGCCGGTCCTCCCCGGGCCACCTGCGCGCCGCCTTCCGGCCGAGGAGGGGCGGCGGCGGAGGACCGGTGGGGTAGACCGACGGGACCAGGGAGTCCAGCAGGTGGCTCTCGACCGTCCCGGCGGTGGGGAAGCGCTCCCGGTCGGCGAGCTCCCCGGGGTCCCGGCCCGAGGCCGGGTGCCGGTAGGCGGTGCGGCACAGCCACAGCATCAGCGGAACCGTCAGGACCTCGGCCGCGGGGCAGGGCGGGTCCCCGGTCAGCGTGTCGGTGAGCGGGCGCCAGCGGTCCTCGTGCTCGCGTGTGGCGGTCCTGAGCAGGTACCGCGAGACCTCCTCGGCGGTCAGCGGTTTGGCCTCGACCACGGCGGCCTCGCCGAGCACGGCCTTGCCACGGGCCGCTGCGGCGAAGTCACCGGTCCGGCAGGTCAGGACCAGGGGATCGCCGTCCTGGAGCGCGGAGTCGAGTGCCGCCAGCGCCTCCGGCCGCTCGGCGACGGGCAGCTCGTCCAGGCCGTCGAGTACGGGCAGGACGCGTTGATCGCGGCGGAGGGCGCCGACCGTCTCCGGGTCCAGCTGGGGGTACTCGTGCAGCAACTGCCGTTCCAGCCACGTGTACAGGTGCTCCGCCCGTGGCCGCCAGGAGGCGAGCGGCAGCAGGACGGGCACGGGATCCCGGTCCTCCATCCGCAGCAGCAGCTCGATGACCAGCAGCACGGCCAGGCTGGTCTTTCCGCTGCCCGCCCCGCCCAGGACGACCAGCCTGCGCTGTGGCAGGCGCCGGAACGTCTCGACGAAGGACGCCAGGTCCGTGGCGTCGCCGTCGACGGGGGCTCCCGGCGGAGGGGAGCGGTCACCGGCCTCTCCGGGGTACCGGGCGCGCCAGCGGACGGGGATCCGCTCCGACCCGTGCAGGCCGCGCAGACGGGCCTCCTGCCGCCACTGCGCCAGCACCACTTTCCCCAGCGTCTCCGCTGCCGCCTCCACCGGGTCGGGGGAGAGTACCGAGAAGTAGTTGTTCTGGACGTTGTGGTGGCCCACCACCACGCCGGCCGGGCCGTGGATGACGAGGGCCGGCTCGTCGTCCGGCGGCTGCGCATCGGTCACGGGGAGCCGAAGTGGTTGTCCTGTCGGCCGTGGTCGCCCATCACGATCGCGGTCGGCCCGTTGAAGGTGTTCCCGCTCAGCGCGGGCCCGCCGTGGCCCGGATCGGCGGCGTGCAACGCCTCGACGGCCTGCCGCAGTGTCGCGGCGAACGCGGCGTCCTGAGCGGCGGCGGTCCCCAGGGACCGCTCCAACTGCCGCCGGGTGTGCGGGGTCGGCTCCGTCAGGCCGGCGTCGGCCTCCTCGGTCATCCAGTCCAGGGCGGGCTCGTCGTCCAACCGGGAGACCACCACCTCGTGCAGCCGGTCCATCCCGGCGTCCAGCGCCTGGTCGACCTCCGCGTCCATCCGGCCCGCCACCCGCCGCGCCTTGCGCACGGCCCATGCGAAGAGATAGCCGACTGCCAGCTCCGCGCCCACCATGTTCGCTCCTTCTGCAGGACACGTTCCTCGGTGTGTCGACCCTAGCCCGACGGGTCCGGCCGCGTGGCGCAAAGCCCAAACCCCTTTTCCCATAGGGCGGTTGCCGGATTTCCGTCTTCCGACTTCCGGCGTCCGCGCGCGGGGGCGCGGCGGTGCGGCGCGCCCCCGGGAAATTGGTCCAGACCTTAAATGGTCCAGACCTATTGACGGGCCCTGCCGCTCCTCCTACGATCCGGACCGGCACAGCCCCACATGTCCCCCACCTCACCCAAGCCGGGCGTCGCGCCCCCACGCGTCGGTCATGTCCATGGCGCTCGGCGGGAAGGGAGCACCACATGTTCCGTCGAAGGCCGAGTCGTCCACGCCCGCAGCAGGCGCCCGTGGAACGCGCGTCGCAGGCCCCCCGCACCGGCCGCGCCCGGCACGGGTCGAGCGTCCTGACGCGTTCCCTCGCCGGGGTGAGCGCCGCCGCCGTGATCGGCGCCGGCATCGCCGTGGCGGGCACCGTCACGGCCGGCGCCGCCACCCCCAACCTGGTGTCCAATCCCGGGTTCGAGAACGGGCTCTCCGACTGGACCTGTTCCGGCGGCTCCGGCGCGGCCGTCGGCAGCCCGGTCCACTCCGGCGCCTCCGCGCTCCAGGCCACGCCGACCGGCCAGGACACCGCCCAGTGCGCCCAGACCATCAGCGTGCAGCCCAACTCCCAGTACACGCTGAGCGCCTACGTCCAGGGCAGCTACGTCTACCTGGGCGCCACCGGCACCGGCGTCACCAACGCCTCCACCTGGACGGCGAGCAGCCCCTCGTACAGCCAGCTCAGCGTCGGCTTCACCACCGGGGCGAACACCACCTCGGTGACCGTCTTCCTGCACGGCTGGTACGGGCAGCCCGCGTTCTACGCGGACGACGTGGTGCTCACCGGCCCCGGCGGCAGCAGCCCCAGCCCCACCCCGACCACCGCGCCGCCGACCAGCACGCCGCCCACGACGACGCCGCCCACCAGCACCCCGCCCACCACCACGCCGCCGACGACGACGCCGCCCACCACGACGCCGCCGAGCGACACCTGCCCCACGAAGCCCAAGCCGTCGGGCAAGGTCCTCCAGGGGTACTGGGAGAACTGGGACGGCGCCCTGAACGGTGTCCACCCCGGCATGGGCTGGGTCCCCATCACGGACAGCCGGATGGCCGCACACGGCTACAACGTCATCAACGCCGCCTTCCCGGTGATCCTCTCGGACGGCACCGTGCTGTGGCAGGACGGCATGGACAGCAACGTCAAGGTCTCGACCCCCGCCGAGATGTGCCAGGCCAAGGCGGCCGGGGCGACGATCCTGATGTCGATCGGCGGCGCCGCCGCGGGCATCGACCTGAGCTCCAGCACGGTGGCCGACAAGTTCGTGGCGACCGTCGTCCCGATCCTCAAGAAGTACAACTTCGACGGGATCGACATCGACATCGAGACCGGCCTGTCCGGCAGCGGCAACATCAACACGCTGTCCGCCTCCCAGGCCAACCTGATCCGCATCATCGACGGCGTGCTGGCCCAGATGCCCGCGGGCTTCGGCCTGACGATGGCCCCCGAGACCGCGTACGTCACCGGCGGCAGCGTCAACTACGGGTCGATCTGGGGCGCCTACCTGCCGATCGTCAAGAAGTACGCCGACAACGGGCAGCTGTGGTGGCTGAACATGCAGTACTACAACGGCAGCATGTACGGCTGCTCCGGCGACTCCTACCAGGCCGGCACCGTGCAGGGCTTCACCGCGCAGACCACCTGCCTGAACAACGGCCTGACCATCCAGGGCACCACCATCAGGGTGCCGTACGACAAGCAGGTGCCCGGCCTGCCGGCCCAGCCCGGCGCGGGCGGCGGCTACATGGACCCGGGGTCGGTCGGCCAGGCGTGGAACGCCTTCAGCGGTTCGCTGAAGGGTCTGATGACGTGGTCGATCAACTGGGACGGCTCGAAGGGCTGGAGCTTCGGCGACAACGTCAAGCGCCTCCAGGGGCGTTGATCCCCGGCTGAGCTGACGACGGCCTCCCGCGGTCCGGGCCGCGGG
>NZ_JBHVEU010000409.1:0-8090 GCF_042802075.1 Kitasatospora sp. NPDC057518 | reverse complement strand
GGCGACCGGAGTCGCCTCGACCGCCGCCACGGCCTCGGCAGCGGCGGCACCGCCGCGCGAGCGGCGGCGGCGACGGCGCGGCGCGGCCTCGCCCTCGGCGCCCTCGACGGCCGGAGCCGCCGCGGCGGCCTCGGTCACGCCGGCGACGGCCTCGCCCTCGGTGCCGACCGCCGCGCCCCGACGGGTGCGGCGGCGCTCACGGTTGCGGCGCGGCTTCTGCTCCTCGGCCTCGGCCGCGCCGGAGCCCGGACGGTCGGAGCCCGGACGGTCGGAGCCGGAGCCGGCGCCCGGACGGTCCGAGCCGCCCTGGCCGCCGCGCCCACCGCGACCGCCGCGGGGCGCGCGGGCACCGCGTCCACCGGTCTCGCCGAGGTCCTCGACCTCCTCCGCGTTCAGCCCGGCGCGGGTGCGCTCCGAGCGCGGCAGGATGCCCTTGGTGCCCGGCGCGATCTTCAGCAGCTCGTACAGGTGCGCCGAGGTGGAGTAGGTCTCCTCCGGGTCGTTGAACGACAGGTCCAGCGCCTTGTTGATGAGCTGCCAGCGCGGGATGTCGTCCCAGTCGACCAGGGTGACGGCGGTGCCGGAGGCGCCGGCCCGGCCGGTGCGGCCGATCCGGTGCAGGTAGGTCTTCTCGTCCTCGGGGCACTGGTAGTTGATGACGTGGGTGACGCCCTCGACGTCGATGCCGCGGGCCGCGACGTCGGTGCAGACCAGCACGTCGACCTTGCCGTTGCGGAAGGCCCGCAGGGCCTGCTCGCGGGCGCCCTGGCCGAGGTCGCCGTGGACCGCGCCGGCCGCGAAGCCGCGCTGGGTCAGCTGGTCGGAGACGTCGGCGGCGGTGCGCTTGGTGCGGCAGAAGATCATCGCCAGCCCGCGGCCGTCGGCCTGCAGGATGCGCGAGACCATCTCGACCTTGTCCAGCGAGTGCGCACGGAAGATGTGCTGCTCGATGTTGGCGACGGTCGCGCCGGTGTCGTCCGGGGCGGCGGCCCGGATGTGGGTCGGCTGGCTCATGTACCGGCGGGCGAGGCTGATGACCTGGCCCGGCATGGTGGCCGAGAACAGCAGGGTCTGCCGCTTGGCCGGCAGCATGGTGATGATCTTCTCGACGTCGGGCAGGAAGCCCAGGTCGAGCATCTCGTCGGCCTCGTCCAGGACCAGCGCGCGGACCTTCGACAGGTTCAGCTTCTTCTGCCCGGCGAGGTCCAGCAGACGGCCCGGGGTGCCGACCACGATGTCGACGCCCTTGTTGAGCGCCTCGACCTGCGGCTCGTACGCCCGGCCGCCGTAGACCGCGAGCACGCGGACGTTGCGGACCTTGCCGGCGGTCTGGAGGTCGTTGGTGACCTGGGTGCAGAGCTCGCGCGTCGGGACGACGATCAGCGCCTGCGGGAAGTCGGAGAGCTGCTCCTCGGTCGCCCGGCCCGCGTCCACGTCGGCGCGCACGATGGCCCGCTCGATCAGCGGGAGGCCGAAGCCGAGGGTCTTGCCGGTGCCGGTCTTGGCCTGGCCGATGACGTCGTGGCCGGTCAGCGCGACCGGGAGGGTCATCTCCTGGATGGGGAAGGGGTGGACGATGCCGACGGACTCGAGTGCCTCGGCGGTCTCCGGGAGGATCCCCAGGTCCCGGAAGGTCGTCTTGATGGGTTCAGCGGTGGTGGACAGGGTGCTGCCTCTTCCGTTTTCGAAAGGGCCGAGAGCGAGCGGCGGGCGGGCAGCCGCGCGGCTGTCTACGGGCCTGGACGGCCCTGGTACAGCTGCGCGGACGCACAACCGCGCCGGTCCCTGCGGCCGGCCGGTGCGCGCTGCCCGGTGCGGGGCGCGTCGCCGGCGGCGTCGGGGAGGATTCCCGTGAGGGACCTGCGCGGGACCTCCGCCTCGGGGCGTGGTCTCGGCGGCCCTCGCTCGGCCACTGATGCGGTGCCAAGGCTTGAGGTCCAAGCCATGGTCGGAGCCGATCGGCTCTCCGACCGGGCATCCGCGTACGTGAGTACCCGTGCCACCGGTGCGGACACGTCCGGTTGGACGGTGCCGCTACGGAGGGTTCGCGCGGGGTACCGAGACGGCGGTGACACCATGCGAACACGACGGGCTCCGTACCACCATACAGTCAGGCGACGACTCGAACACGTGACGCGTCTGACATTGCCCCCGGCAACTGCCACCGGAGCGGCCGGTCCGGGCGGTCACCCGGGTGTGCCTGGTGGTGGGGCGGACAGGCGGGCGGGACTAAAGTTGCGGGTCATGGAGACCCATGGTGAGACGCAGGACGCGGCGGCCGGCTCGATCGGGGACTGGGCCGCGTGCTCGGCCGACCCCGGCTACCGGGCGGCGGTGCTCGACCTGCTCGGCGCGCTCGCGTACGGCGAGCTGAGCGCCTTCGAGCGGCTCGCCGAGGACGCCAAGCTGGCGCCCGACCTCGCCGACAAGGCGGCGCTGGCCCGGATGGCCTCCGCCGAGTTCCAGCACTACCAGCGGCTGCACGACCGGCTCGCCGAGGTCGGCGCCGACCCGCAGGAGGCGATGCGGCCGTTCGTCGAGCCGCTGGAGCTGTTCCACCGGATGACGGCGCCCTCGGACTGGCTGGAGGGCCTGGTCAAGGCCTACGTCGGCGACGCCATCGCGACCGACTTCTACCGTGAGGTGGCCGTCCGGCTGGACGACGACACCCGCGACCTGGTGCTGAGCGTCATGTCCGACACCGGCCACGCCCAGTTCGCCGTCGACAAGGTCCGCCAGGCGATCGAGGCCGACCCGCGGGCCGGCGGCCGGCTCGCCCTGTGGGGCCGGCGGCTGATGGGCGAGGCGCTCAGCCAGGCCCAGCGGGTGGTCGCCGAGCGCGACGCGCTGTCCAACCTGCTGGTCGGCGGCGTCCAGGTGCAGGGCTTCGACCTGGTCGAGGTCGGCAAGATGTTCAACCGGATCACCGAGGCGCACACCAAGCGGATGGCCGCCCTCGGCCTGGCCTCCTAGCGGCCCGCGACCTACCGGGGGTGCTCAGGCCGCCCGGTGCCGCCGCGCCGCGCGGTGGGTGCCGGGCCGGTGCGGGTGGTGCCGGTGGGCCGGGGCGCGCCCCGCCGCGAGGTCCGGCCGGGCCAGCAGCGAGGTGAGCACGCCCGAGGCCACCGCCGCGGCCGCGACGGACACCGCGGGCTGGCGGCCGTCCACGCTGAAGTGCGCGACCACCCCGCCGACCAGCGCCGCCGCCAGCGCGGTGCCCAGGACCAGGGCCCGGGCGGCCCGGAAGTACGCCGGGCGGGCCAGCAGGGCCGTGCCGCCCGTGACCAGGCCGACGAGGGCGAAGACGATCGACTCGACCAGCAAGGCTGCCTCCCGGGGGGACGGGCGTGCGGCACCGGCGCCGCACCCTCGCCGTACCCCGCCCCACCCGCTCGTACACGCGACGCAGCCCCACGGGCCACAGCGCCCCCGGACACGACGGTGCCCCGCTCCCTCGCGGGAACGGGGCACCGGACGATGCTGTGCTGCGGCGCCTCAGGCGGTGCCGAAGCCGACCTTGCGGGCGGCCGACTCGCCGATCTCCACGTACGCCAGGCGCTCGGCCGGGACGATGATGCGACGGCCGTGCTCGTCGGACAGCGCGAAGATCTTCTCCGAGCCCTCCAGCGCCTTCGCGACCGCGCTCTGGACCTCATCGGCAGTCTGCGAGCTCTCGATCACGATCTCGCGGGGCGCGTTCTGCACGCCGATCTTGACCTCCACGGCTTCCGTCCCTCCGGGGTTGCAGCCTCCACGCACGGGCACCGGACCGCCTGGGACAAGCGTTCGCGGCGACCGTGCCGTACGGCTTCACCATAGAGCACCGGATCCCCGGCCCGGCGAAGGTCGGCGGATCAGCCCTGGTGGGCGGTGCCCTCGCCGGACTGCTCGCCCGGGTGCATCGGGAAGCCCTTCAGACCGCGCCAGGACAGGCTGGCGACCAGCCGGACCGCCTCGTCGCGGGGGATCGCCAGGCCCTGCGACAGCCAGTACCGGGCGGTGATCTGGGCCAGGCCGCAGACCCCGGCGGCGAGCAGCTTGGACTCCGCCTCCGGCAGGTCGGTGTCCTCCTGGATCACCTTGCTGACGAGCGTCGCGCTCGCCTCGGAGGCCCGCTCGACCCGCTCGCGCACGGCCGGCTCGTTGGTCAGGTCCGACTCGAAGACCAGCCGGAAGGCGCCGGACTCGCTGGAGACGTAGTTGAAGTACGCCTCCATGGTGTTGGCCACCCGCTGCTTGTTGTCGGTGGTCGCCGACAGCGCCTCGCGGGTCGACTCGACCAGGGCGTCGCAGTGCTTGTCCAGCAGCGCCAGGTACAGCTCCAGCTTCCCGGGGAAGTGCTGGTAGAGCACCGGCTTGCTCACCCCGGCGCGGTCGGCGATGTCGTCCATGGCGGCCGCGTGGTAGCCCTGCGCGACGAACACCTCCTGGGCGGCACCGAGCAGTTGTTCACGGCGGGCGCTTCGCGGCAGGCGGGCACCGCGCGGGCGCTCCTGCGCCTCCTGGATGGCCGTCACGGCGCTCCTCACTTCGGGGTCTGTTCGCGGCTGGCAAGATGGCCGATTCTACTTTTCGGTAACCGCGTCCGCGTTCGGCGAAGGCGAGAAAAGACGATCGGCCTGGTTGTCAGGAGCCCACAATACGGCGCTGACCTCGGCCTCGGCAGTGGTGGAACGGAGGCGGCCGGCGGCCGGACCACCCCGGGGTTCCCGGGGCGGGCTCACTACCATCGTCCACCATGAGCAGCGCTGAGCAGCAGGTACGTACGGTCGAGGTCCCCGGCGCGGTGCTCGCGGTGCACCGACCCGCCGTCGACGGCGCCGCCGACGGGCGCGAGCCCGGGCTCTTCGTGCACGGCCTCGGCGGCTCGGCCGCCAACTGGGAGGCCCTGGTGGACCGGCTCGGCGGACAGGTCGACGGCGAGGCCGTGGACCTGCCCGGCTTCGGCCGCTCCCACCCGCCCACCGACGGCAACCTCACCGTCTCCGGCCACGTCCGCGCGGTGATCGGCTACCTGGAGGCCTCCGGCCGCGGCCCGGTCCACCTGTTCGGCAACTCGCTGGGCGGCGCGGTCGCCGTCCGGCTGGCGGCGCTGCGCCCGGACCTGGTGCGCAGCCTCACCCTCGTCTCCCCGGCCCTGCCCGAGCTGCCCCCGCAGCACTCCGCCTGGCCGACCGCCCTGCTCGCGGTGCCCGGGGTGCCCGCGGTGCTGCGCCGGCTGTCCGCGGGCGGGCGCGACGCCGAGGCGGCCACCGAGGACCTGCTGCGGCTGGTCTACGGCGACCCGGGCAGTCTGAGCCCGGCGGCCCGGGCCCAGGCCGTGGCCGAGTACCGGCGCCGGCTGGAGGTGCCGCACGCGATGCAGGCGCTGGTCGGCTCGGCCCGCGGCATCGTCTCGGCGTACACCGAGCGCGGCGACCAGGCGCTGTGGCGGCAGGCCGAGCGGGTCGAGGCGCCGGTGCTGCTGGTGTACGGGCTGCGCGACAAGCTGGTCTCCTACCGCTCGGCCCGCCGCGCCTGCGCGGCCTTCCCGGACGCCCGGCTGCTGGTGCTGCCGGAGTCCGGGCACGTGGCGATGATGGAGCACCCCGACGAGGTCGCCCGCGCGGTGCGGGAGCTGATCGCGCACACCGCGGGCTGAGCGCGGACCACGGCCCGGGCGCACACGGCGGGCCGGGCGCGGACCAGGGGCTGAGCGCGTGCCGTGGCGGGCCGACCGCGCGCCCGGGCGGGGCCGCGCGGGCGGCCGCGCATACCGCCCGGTAACGCCCTGGTCCCGGTCGAGGTCACGTCGGTTCACTCGATCAGGTGGCAGGCAGGCATGTGACCGATGGATCGGCCCGGGCCGGTCCTACCTTTCTGCTGTCGGACCGAACAGGTGTGGGGGAGTCGCGGCCGCCGGAGGAACCGGAGGGCGGCCGCGGCCGAGGTCCCGGCGGGTCGGGCCCGACCGCCGGAGCGGGTGCCCGGGGGAACGGAACGCGGCGCGTCCGCGACCGGGCCGCCGGCGGGCCGCCCGGAGGCACCGCGGCGCCGGCCCCGGCCGACCGGACTCCCCGGCCCCGACCGTCCCCGCCGCCGTACGGGGGCACCCCGGGCCACTGCCCGGGCCGCCCGGTCACCCGTCGGTCCGTCCGTGGTCCCGCCCAGCGAATCCGCTCTGCCCCGGAGGTCTCCCGTGCGCGTTGCCCTGCTCACCGAGGGTGCCCGTCCGCATCCCCGCCGTGGTACCGGAGGCTGGTGCGACCGGCTCGCCGAGGGCCTGCCGGAGCACGGGTTCGAGCGGTACCTGCTCACCGGCCCGGAACAGCCGGGCACGGCGGAGCGGCTGTCGCCCGCCTGGCGCGGCGCGTACGAGCTGGCGCTGTGGGGGCGCCGGCCGGGCGGCCGGGCACCGCGCGCGCCGCGCAGACGCCGGTACGCCGGGGCGTACGAACAGCTGGTGCGGGCCCTGGTGCTGCCCGGGGAGAGAGCGGGCTTCGGGCCCGGGCTGTACCGGCTCGCCGCGCTCGCCCGGGAGGACGGCACGCTGCCCGCCTTCCTGGCCTCCGCGCACGCCCGCCGGCTGCTGGAGCGGACCTGGCGGCTGCCCGGCGCGGACACCTCGGCCGGGCAGCCGCTGGTCTGCGACGTGCTGGTCGCGGCGGACCTGCTGGAACAGTGCCTGCGCCCGCTGTCCGCGCCCTGGTACGGCACCGGCCCCGGCGGCCTCGGCGCGGTCGACCTGTGCCACGTGGTCGGCGGCGGCCCGGCCGCGCTGCCCGCCCTGGTGGCCCGGCACCTGCACGGGGTGCCGTTCGTGGTCACCGAGCACGGCCTGCACCTGCGCGAGCAGTACCTCGGCTACCGCGAGGCGCCGTACCGGTGGCCGGTCCGCGCCCTGCTGCTGGCCTTCTTCCGGGCGCTCACCGAGGAGACGTACCGGCGGGCCGCGATACTCACCCCGGGCAGCGCCCACGACCAGCAGTGGCAGCGCCGCTGCGGGGCCGATCCGGCGCGCACCCGGGTGGTGTACGAGGGCACCCCGGCGGTGGACCGCCCGGCCGCCGGGCCGGAACCCGCGGCGCCGACCCTGGTGTGGGCGGGCGCGCTGGAGCCGGGCCGGGACCCGGAGCTGGCGCTGCACGCCTTCGCCCGGGTCCGCGCCGACCTGCCCGGCGCCCGGCTGGTGGTGTACGGCGAGGAGGCGGCGCCCGGCTACCGGACGCACTGCGCGGCGGTGGCCGAGCGGCTGGGAGTGGCCCCGGCGGTGGAGTTCGCCGGACGGCCCCGCTCGCTGGCCGGGGCCTGGGAGTCGGGCACGGTGGCGGTCTTCTCGGGACTCTCCCAGCGCAGCCCCCGGCTGCTCGCCGACGCGCTGCTCAGCGGCCGGGCGGTGGTCTCCACCGACGTCGGGGTGGCCCGCGAGGTGGTCGGGCCGACCGGGCTGCTGGTGCCCGCCCGCGATCCGCGCGCCCTGGCGGGCGCCTGCCTGGCGCTGCTGCGCGACGAGGAGCGGCGGGGCCGGCTCGGTCTGGCCGGGCGGCTGCGGGCGCAGGAACGCTTCGCCGTGGAGCCGGTGATCGGCGCCTTCCGGGAGATCTACCTGGAGCTGGTCTCGCAGTACCCGGCCTTCCCCGGCGGCGGGGGCGGCGGCGAGGGCGTCCCGGCGCCGCGCCCCTTCGCCCGCCCCGCCGAGTACTGGCTGGCCGACGGCCCGCACGGCGGCACCCCGCCGGACGGCGGCGCCCGGGACGCGGACACGGCGGCCGAGGGCGTGCGGCCGGCCGAACTCGCGGAGGCCCGCTGATGTCCGGCGGCCCCCTGCCCGGCGGCAGCGCGGACCCGGTGCGCGAGGTGATGGCGGAGCACCGGGAGCTGTGCGAGCGCGCCGTCGACCCGCTGGAGATCGCCGCCGGGCTGGAGGAGGCCGGGCTCGGCCAGGACGCCGCCGCCCGCTGCCGGCACGCCGACCTGTTCTCGCTGGCCGAGGAGTTGTACGCCCGGGTGCCGCGCCGCCCGCCGCCGCCCGGGCCCGCGCAGCCGCGGTCGGGCGGGGCCGCGGCCCGGGCCGCGCTGACCGCCGCCGCGCTGGCCGCGCTGCCCTGCGC
>NZ_JBHVEU010000408.1:0-8097 GCF_042802075.1 Kitasatospora sp. NPDC057518 | reverse complement strand
ACCCGGCGCGGCACGACGTGAGGTGACGTGCCGACGCGGGGCGCCCGGCCGAGACCGGGGGCCCCGCGTCGCACCCCTCAGCGCACGACGGGCAGCTCCAGCGCCGAGCCGCGGTCGCCGCCCCAGCCGATCCGGTAGCCCGCCTTCCCGTCGGCCGGGAGCAGCTGGAAGGAGTCGGGGTTGGCGGCCGCGACGGTCAGCCGGATCCGCTCACCGGCCCGGAACAGCACCGAGACCGGCTGGAGGTCGATGGTGACGCGCTGCGCGCGGCCCTGCGGGAAGTCCTCGGCGTCCTCGGCCGCGTAGCTGCGCGGCGTGCGCAGCCGGCGCCAGTCGGGATTGTCCGATCGGTCAGCCACCGCCCGGTCGGCCAGCGAGAGTTGACCCTCCGTCAGATAGGTGACCCGGCCGTCCGGCGCGACGTCCTCCAGGTAGACGTGCAGGGCGCCGCGGGCCGAGCCCGCCAGGCCGGTGACGTCGAGGGTGACCTTGCCGTTGCCGGTGACCCGGGTGTCGGCGCCCAGCGGTGCGGTGGTGTAGCCGAGCAGCTTGGCGTCGACGGCGGCGCGGTCGGGGTAACTGACCTCGTCGCCGCTGAGGTTGGTGTTCCAGCGGTCCAGCGGGCCGGTGCCCGCGGTCGGGTCGAGGAGCAGCTGGTCGGAGCCGCCGCGGCGGTCGTCCGCCCCGTCGACGGACGAAGGGCCCGTGGGCGGGTGGTCGGTGAGCGAGCGGCCCGCGCCGAGGTCGAACCGCCGGGTGCGGGTGCCGGGCACCGGCCAGCGGGTGGTGGTGCGCCAGACGCCCTCGTTGAAGGTGTAGTAGTGCACCCGCCGGGTGCCGTCGGGGCGGGCGTCGCCGCGGACGTAGCGGTCGAAGAAGTCGAGCACCCGCTGGTCGTTCTCCTGGTGCTCCTGCCCGGTGAGCGGGCGGGCGGGCTGGAACGGGTCGGCGAACCAGCCGGCGCCGTGGTTCCACGGGCCGATCCAGTCGTCCTGGGTGTTGGACAGGCCGGTGAACTGGGAGAGCACCCCGTTGGCGGTGCCCGCGTCGAGCCAGCCGGCCCTGGTCAGGACCGGCACCCCGCCGGCCTCGACGGCGTCGGTCCGCTCGCCGACGCTGCCGACCGTCCAGCTCTTCGGCCCGTCCCGGTAGTCGCGGTGGACGCCGGAGTGCGCCATCTCGACCAGGTTGGCGTTGTTCGCGTGCTCGGCGCGCGCGGCGGCGAGCAGGGCGGGGCCGTCCGGCCCGTCGACCGGCCGGGGCTGGAGGCCGGTGAGGCCGATGCGCGCGCAGAGCTGCCGGGTGTCCTCGTCCGTCTCGCAGGTGGTGCCGCCGGCCTGGTCGAGGATGCGCAGCAGCAGCGCGTACGGGGCGACCCGGGGTTCGATGAGCAGGCCGCCGGGGCGCACCAGGTCCTCGTAGGGGTCAAAGTCGTAGGAGATCGGGGCGGCGGCGGTGATGTGGTGGTTGCCGAGGGAGGTGGCGAGCATCGCGGTGTCGCCGCCGTAGGAGATGCCGGTGGTGCCGATCCGGCCGTTGGACCAGGGCTGGGCGGCGATCCAGTCGCTGAGCGGGCCGCTGTCGGCGGTCACGTCGGCGCCGAGTTCGGAGGTGAGGGTGCCGAAGGAGGCGCCGGTGCCGCGCAGGTCGGCGACCACGTAGGCGTAGCCGCGGGCGGTCCACCGCTCGGCCTCGCCACTGGTGCCGCCGGGTTGGCCGGCCTTGACCCTGGCCCGCCAGTAGCGCTGGGTGACCAGGACGGTGGGCAGGTCGGCGCCGGCCCGGGTGCCCTCGGGCAGGTAGACGTCGACGGCGAGGCGGACCCCGTCCGGCATGGTCACGTAGCGCGACCGCAGATGCGGCTCGGCCAGCCCGGACGGCCCGGCGGCGGCCGCCGGGGCGACCGAGAGCCCGAGCACGGCCGCGGCGGCGACCAGCGCCGCCAGCGGGCGGCGCAGCACTCCCCGCCTCATCGGACGGTCGCCTTCCGGGGGCCTTCCTCCGGGCGTGCCCCGCCGTCGGTCCCGGATACCTTGAGCAGCGGCGGTGGGTACCCCCCGGCCCCGTCCGGGGCGGTCGGCACCGCGGCAACCCCCGTGTCCGTGGTGCGGAAGGGCTGTTGCCCTGGCTGAGTACTCATACGACGACCTGGCCTCTCTCCTGCGAGCGAGTAGCGTGGTCTCGTCCCCCACCGCCGATGGGACCACGGGCGCCGGGCCGTCCGCCAGAGCGCGCTACCCTGAGACGACCCCGATCCGGCCCTGGCCCTCCCCGGACCCGTGGACCTCCCCGAACTCCCCGACCGGCCCGGGCTCCTGGCCCGGTCCGCCCGCCCGGCCTGGCCCGAAGTCGCGCACCGCCTCGGCGACGATCGCCTCCAGCCGGGCGTGGTGGGCGCCGCGCCAGTAGGCCTGGCCGCAGTCCTCGCACTGGGCGAAGGCGTCGTACGAGCGCTCGGTGCCGTCCCGCAGCTGCTCGCGCACCGAGGTCTTGGTGGCCGGGTGCAGCCTGCCGTTGCAGGCGGTGCAGCGGCTCCACGGGGCGAGCGGCGGCGCGAAGCGGGAGAGCACGTCGCGCAGTTGCTCGGCGGGGCGGTGGCTGTAGACGTAGGCGCCGGCCCACAGTTCGCGGCGGCGCAGCAGGCCGCGGTCGCGGGAGAGCATGATCCGCTGCTCGGCGGCCGAGCGGGCGGCCAGGGCGGCGTCGCCGATGTCGGGGTTCTCGTACGCGGCGTCCACGCCGAGCAGGCGCAGCCGGCGGGCGAGGGTGCCGAGGTGGACGTCCAGCAGGAAGCGCGCCGGGACGGGCGAGGGCTGCGGCCTGGCCACGGCCCGGACGGTGATCTCCTCGCCGTCGGCCGGGACGTGGCTGTCGGGCACCGCCCGGCCGTCCACCAGCAGGGCGCCGACCTCGGTGAGCGGCACCCCCAGGGACTCGACGACGTGGCCGAGGGTGGAGGCGCCGTCGGTGCGCAGCGCGGTACGGCCGGCCCGCCGGGGCGCGGAGACGAAGAGGTGCAGCTCGGGGGCGAAGTCGAGCTGGATCTGGGGTCGGTCCACGCGGCCAGCATGCCAGCGGGCGGCGGCCCGGGGCCACCGGGTTTCCGGTCCGGTCCGGTCCGGTCCGGTCCGGTCCCGTCGGACGCTCCCCGGGCCGCCTTGGGGGTTCCCGTCCGGTACGGTCAGGCCCCCGGCGCCGCTCCCGCCACCACCGGCGGCGCCGGCGGTGACACCGCGTGACCGCGGTCCCGGGCCGCCCAGCGGGCGACCGGCCCCATCGCGTACCCCGCCGCGAGGAACACCCCGCCCAGGACCAGCCAGCCGGCCAGGCCCCCCTCCAGCAGCAGCGCGGTGAGCAGCAGCGGTCCGAGGGTGCGGGCGACGGCGACGCCGGTGCCGAAGAAGCCCTGGTACTGGCCGATCCGCCCGGGCGGGGCGAGGTCGAAGGCGATCTGCCAGCTGCCGGCCGACTGCCGCATCTCCCCGGCCACCTGCAGGACGGAGGCGGCGACCAGCAGCGCGCCGACCGCCCAGACCGGCACGTCCAGCGCGGACAGCCCGAACACGGCGCAGGAGCCGAGCAGCAGCAGCCCGGCGGAGCGGACCGCCCGGGCGGCCGGTTCCAGTCCGGTGATGCCGCGGGCCGCCCGGACCTGGAAGGCCAGCACCGCGAGGGTGTTGAGCACGAACAGCGCCGAGCCGAGCCAGCCGATCCCGGGGGCACGCGCGGCGATCCAGAGCGGGATGATCAGGCTGAGCAGCGGCATCCGCAGCAGCAGGACGGCGTTGACCGCGGTGACGGCGGCGTACCGGCGGTCGCGCAGCACGGCCAGGCGCGGCCCGGCGTCCGACGGCCCGGTCGCGGGCGGGGCTTCGGGCAGCCGCCGCAGGACCAGCGCGCCGATCAGGAAGCCGAGCGCGGTGACGGCGAAGGCGGCCAGGTAGGCGGCGCGGGTGCCGACGCTGAGCGCGATGCCGCCGATCGCCGCGCCGACGGCCAGTCCGCCGTTGAGGGTCGACTGGATGTGGGCGAGCAGCGCGGTCCGCTGCGCGGGCGGCACCAGGGCGGCGACCAGCGCCTGCCGGGCGGCGGTCAGGCCGGACTGCGCGGTGGCGTAGAGGCAGACCGCGAGCAGGAACAGCGGGTAGGAGCGGATCACCAGGAAGGCGGCGACCACGGCCGCCGTGCCGAGCGCGAGCGCCATCGAGGTGCGGCGCGGGCCCCGCTGGTCGGCGAGGTGTCCGAGCGGGACGCCGGCGAGGGAGCCGAGCGCCCAGGCGAGGGTGAGGCCGAGCCCGAGGGCGGTCGGGGACATCCCGACCACCCGGGTGAAGTAGAGGGCGGAGCAGGTGTAGTACGCGCCGTCGCCCACGGCGGCGGCCAACTGGGCGGCCGCGAGGGTCCGCTGGGGCCCGGCGGGCGGCAGGGCGCCCCAACGGGCGGTTCGGTCGGACGGCATGCCCCTCCTTCACTCGTTCGCGGGCGCCACCGGCCGGAGGCGTCCGGGCGGTCGCCCGCGCGCGCCCCCAGGGCCGTCAACGCCCCGCGGCCGTAAACGCCTCACGGACCGTCACCCTTGTTCGCGGCCCCCGGACGGGCGGCGCGCGGAGTCGGTCCTCGCAACCGCCGGTTCGGGTGCGCCCCCAGCCTACGGAAGAACCGGCCCAGTGGAACGGTCCAGTGATCAAGGAATTTCCTGGGCCAATTCCCCCTGCCGCCGCACCGTCGACCGACCCCTGAACCCGCGTGCGAGGGGCGCCAGTTGGCGCCTCCGAGCCCGTCCCGGCGGCCCTGCTCCGGCCCCGCCCGCACCTCCGAAGCGCCGTCCGTACCCGCTCCGACTCCGCTCCCGCCGACCGTCGCACAACCGTGATCGGGCCGACCAAGGGCCAACTTTGACCGTGTTGACCCGTCAGTAGCCTCCTTTTATGCTCAACGGCGTTCGCGATCCGGCACCGGCCCGGGGCCGCCCCGCCCGCCCGTTCCGTCGCCGTCTCCGGCCCGAAGGGTGTCCTCCCATCAGCACCTCCCTCGCCCCCTCGGACTCCAACGGCCGACCGCGCGACGCCGGGCACCCGCACGGTACGGCTGCTGCCACGGACGCCCCGGGCACCGCCGGCGCTCCGGCCGACCCGGACGCCCCGGGCCCGGAGGGCACCCGCCGCCGGCGCTTCCTCACCTACCTGCTGGCCGCGCCCACCCTCACCGTCGGCGCCCGCCTCGGCGCCGACGCCGTCGCACCCGCCACCGCACAGGCCGCCCCGCGCCCCGTCCCGTCCCCCGCCACGGCCGCCGTGCCGGTCCGCGAGACCGCCCTCCCCCAGCAGCTGATCGGCCTGCCCGGCATCCCGGACATCGTCGACCTCGGCGACGCGATGATCATCGCCGGGCTGCCGACCGCCCACCTGCTGGTCCTCGAAGTCACCCCCGCCGGACGCGCCGTGCTGCACCTGCCCCGGCTGGAGGTCGGCCAGGGCCTCACCACCGCGATCGCCGTCATCGTCGCCGAGGAGCTCGACGCCCGGCTCTCCGACGTCGACGTCCCGCTCTCCGACGCCCGCCCCGAACTGCTCTTCAACCAGCTGACCGGCGGCTCCAACTCGATCCGCTCGCTGTACGACCCGGTGCGCGCCGCGGCCGCCGCCGCCCGGGCCCGGCTGGTGACCGCCGCCGCCAGGCGCTGGAACGTTCCCGCGCCCACCCTGCGCACCGCCGACTCCGCCGTCCTCGCCCCCGACGGCCGCCGGCTCGGCTACGGCGACCTCGCCGCCGAGGCGGCCACCGTCGCCGCGCCCGCCGTCCCGGCCCTCCCCAAGACCCCCGACCAGCTGCGCCTGGTCGGCCGGCCGACCGGCCGGATCGACGCCCGCGACATCGTCACCGGCCGTGCCAAGTACGCCGGGGACCTCGACGTCCCGGGCGCCGTGCCCACCGTGGTCGCCCGCCCGACCACCGTCAACGGCACCCTCAAGTCCCTGGACGCCTCCGCCGCCCGCGCCATGCCCGGAGTCCTCGGGGTGGTGCAGATCCCGACCGGCGTCGCCGTCCTCGCCGAGACCTTCGACCAGGCGCTCAAGGCCCGCGACGCACTGCGCACCACCTGGAACCCGGGGCCGGTCGCCGGCCTGTCCGACGCCGACGTACGGTCCCGGCTGCGCGCCGCCCACCTGCCGTCCCTCCCGCCGCCGCTGCTCTCCCACCGGGTGGAGGGCGAGTTCGACTTCGCCTTCGTCAACCACGCCCCGATGGAGGTGCTCACCGCCGTCGCCGACGTCCGGCCGAACCGGGCCGAGCTGTGGTTCGCCGCGCAGAGCCCGATCCTCGCCCAGGGCACCATCGCCGCCGAACTCGGCCTGCCGACGAACGCCGTCACCGTCCACGTGGTGCGCGGCGGCGGCTCGTTCGGCCGTCGGCTGTTCTTCGACGCCGCCCTGGAGGCCGCCCAGGTCTCCAAGGCCGCCGGCCGCCCGGTCAAGCTGATGTGGACCCGCAACGACGACATGCGCCACGGCCGGATGCGCCCGGCCAGCCACCACATCGTCCGGGCCACCTACGGCCTCGGCCAGGTGTTCAGCTGGGAGCACCACGTGGCCGGCGTCCGCACCGACCTCGGGCACGGCCTCGGCGACATGTTCACCGCCGCCGGCTACAAGCTCCCGCTGGCCGGGCTCACCGGCGCCGAGCTGTTCTTCCTGCTCACCGAGAAGATCCCGTACGACGTCGGGGTGACCAACCAGCTGCTCGCCGAGGTGCCGCTGGAACTGCACACCGGCAGCTGGCGCTCCGTCTACTCCGGCACCGTCCGGGTCTCCGACGAGATCATGATGGACGAACTCGCCCGCCGGATGGGCCAGGACGAACTGGCCTTCCGCCGCGACCGGATGCGCAGCGCCACCGGGCGGGCGGTGCTGGACGAGCTCGCCAAGCGGGGCGGCTGGGGCCGCCCGATGCCCCCCGGTCAGGCCCAGGGCATCGGCTACCACGACGAGCACAGCGCCTGCGTCGCCTACCTGGTCGAGCTGGACGCCACCGACCGCGCCAACCCCCGGGTCACCAAGGCCGTCGTCGTCGCCGACGTCGGCCGGGTGATCAACCCCACCGGCCTGGAGGCCCAGCTCACCGGCGCACTGGTCGACGGCATCTCGGTGATCCTCCAGGCCGGCAACCACCTGGACAACGGCGCCTTCCGGGAAGGCAGTTACGGCGACTTCCACTACGCCCGGCAGCGGCACACCCCGCCGGTGGTCGAGATCCACCTGATGCCGCCGAGCGGACCGCCCGGCGGCGCGGGCGAGCTGGGCGTCCCGGCCGCCTCCGCCGCCGTCGCCAACGCCTACGCCCGCGCGACCGGCACCAGCCCGCGCTCCTTCCCGATCAACTTCTGACCACCAGCCGAGCCAGCCGAGGAACCGCGACCCCCATGCCCAGCCACACCTTCGTCCTCAACGGGCAGCCCGTGACCGTCGAGGCCCCGGACGACATGCCCCTGCTCTGGGTGCTGCGCGACAAGCTCGGCGTCACCGGCCCCAAGTACGGCTGCGGGGTGGGCGTCTGCCGCGCCTGCACCAGCCACCTGGACGGCCAGGAGTTCCAGCCCTGCACCCGTTCCGTCAAGGACTGCGCGGGCCACACCGTCACCACCATCGAGGGCCTGGCCGACGGCGAGGTCCTCCACCCCGTCCAGGAGGCCTGGCTCGCCTGCGACGTCGCCCAGTGCGGCTTCTGCCAGCCGGGCCAGATCATGACCGCCGTCGCCCTGCTGCGCCGCACCCCGAACCCGACGGACGCGGACATCGACCAGATCCAGAACATCTGCCGCTGCGGCACGTACCCGCGCATCCGCGAGGCGATCAAGCAGGCCGCCACCCGGCAGGGCGCCAAGCCCTGAGCCCTGGGCCCTGGGCCCTGGGCCCGGGTTCGGGTTCGGGTTCGGGTTCGGTCCCGCTGCCGGTCCGAACCCTGGCGTCACCGGTCCAGACCACCCAGGTCCTCTCTTTCGGATCACGTCGGATCAGCGCGCGGCGTCGGAGTGCGTGCATCGCAAGGCGGAGGAGGGAGTCCATGCGGAGCATCGGCGACCGACGACAACGCGGCGAG
>NZ_JBHVEU010000407.1:0-8124 GCF_042802075.1 Kitasatospora sp. NPDC057518 | reverse complement strand
GTTCAGGGGCTCCCTGCACCTGGGCAATAAAAATGGACTAGACCAACTCGCCCGTCAAGGGGTGCTGTTGGGCCTTGAGCCCCGCTTAAGGTTCCGCACCCGCGCTGAGCTGGGCGGCCGGGTCCCGACTCAATAGCGGACGGCGTTGGCCACCTCGGCCTTGACCGTGCCGGACAGGTCCCGGTTGGCGTGCCCGGTGGCCTGGGCGCTCTGCCCGGCGGCCACGTCCTGGACGGTCACCGCGGTCGCGTCCAGCACCTTGCCGGACTCGTCGGTGAAGTCCAGCTGGATCACGTACCGGTACGACTGCTGCCCGTGGTTGGTGACGGTCAGCGACACCTGCGGCTTGCCGTCCGAACCGGTGCTCACCGCCCCGACCGTGACGTCCCCCTTGGCGTCCAGCCCGCCCTTGATCCCGGCGACGGCCGAGGAGGCCGCTGACACCGCCGCCGAGGCCTGCGCCTCCGCCGAGGCGATCGCCGCACCCGCCCCGCCGGCCACCGAGGCCAACGCCGAGGCCGCGGAGGCGGCGGCGCTCGCACCCCGCTCCACCGCGGCCGCCGCCCCGGAGGCCACACTGCTCGCGCTCTGGCCGGAGGAGCAGCCCGCGAGCGCCGCCGCTCCGACCACCGCGGCGACCAACACCCCTGCCACCGACCGCCGTTGGCGGCGCAGCGGCGGTGCGTCCAGGTCCTGGGCGGTGGCCCTCGGCGGGGTACAGGCCCTCGCGCGGGTGAGCGGCTGGCGGTCCATGCGGTCCCTCGTTTCCGGTCGGCGCCGGGCTGCCCGGCACACCTCCCGGCCCACCCTCCGAGGGCGGGCGGGCCTCCGCCAGCAGGGCTGCTGCCTCCGGGTGAACCGGCCTGCGGGACCCGCCCCCGCGAGGGGCCCTACGAGAGCCCCGAGCCCTCCTGCTCGTCCGCCTCCACCGCGGCCCGCTCCTCGCGCAGCCGCACCTGGTGCCGGCGCCGGGCGACCGCGCCGTACGCCCCGGCGGCACTCGCCACGAAGGCCACCAGCCCGACCCACGGCCGGTCGAAGACGTGGCCGGTCAGGTGGTCCAGCGAGTACCGGCCGGCACCGGCCAGGCCGATCGCCAGCCCGGTCGCGCCGAGGAAGGCCGGATACTCGTAGCCGCCGGACATCGCGAAGAAGCCGGCCGGGGCGTGCACCGACACCGCGCCCGCCATCGTCCCGGCCACCACCGCGCCGGCCGCCGGGGTGGCCAGCCCGGCCACCAGCAGCGCCCCGCCGCCCGCCTCGCCGAGGCCGGCCGCGAGCGCGCTCTCCCGGGCCGGGTGGAAGCCCATGTGCTCCATGGCCTGGGTGGTGCCCTCCAGGCCGCCGCCCCCGAACCAGCCGAACAGCTTCTGGGTGCCGTGCGCGATCAGCACCCCGCCGACCGCGCCGCGCAGGGCCAGCAGGCCCAGGTCCTTACGGTTCAGGCACATGTCGCATCCTCGCTTCCGCGGCGGGCTGGTCCCGCTCGCTGGCAGTCCTGCCTCCATAGCAACCGAGAGCGCCCGTCCCTTCGAGCCGGGACCGCCATCCGGGCGAATTCGCCCCTGACCAGGAATGGAACGGCCGCCGGGGAGATTCACGCCACGCCCGGCCGCGGGGCGTGGCGCCCCGGCCGCCCGGGGCCGCGCGGTCATGCTGGGCCCATGTTCGTCTTCAACCTGGGCAGCGCCTTCATCACCTTCTTCGCCGTGGTCGGTCCGCCGAAGACCCTGCTGGCCTTCGCCCGGCTGGCCGGGACCAGGAGCAACCTGGAGCTGCGGCGGCTGGCGGCGCTGAGCACGGCCATCTCGGCGGTGATCGGCCTGGTGCTCGGCTTCGGGGCCGACGAGCTGACCACCCTGTTCCACATCAGCGACCAGTCGCTGCAGCTCGCGGGCGGGGCGATCTTCTTCGTCTACGCCGTCGCGCTGGTCTTCGGCGTCCACCTCGGCTCGGACGGCGAGGAGGACGAGCACCTCGCGAACCCCCTGGTGGACGGAATCCGCGAACTGCTGCTGCCGTACATCGCCAGCCCGCTCGCCATCACGGCCGTCCTGGTCGCCTCGCTCAACCAGGACAACTGGGGCTGGAAGGCCGCCGTCTCCGGGGCGTACGTGGCCGTCGCGGTGATCAACTACCTCTGCGTGGCGGTGCTCGCCCCGCTGATGCGGCGCACCCACCGCACCTCGCTGGAGGTGCTGTCCCGGCTGCTCGGGCTGCTGCTGGCGGCGGTCGGCGTCGAGCTGTTCCTGGAGGGCCTGGCCGGGCTCGGGGTGCACCTGCCGACGGGGCACTGACCCCGGCCCGCCCCCAGCCCCCCGCTCAGCCCCGGCTCAGCCCCCCGCTCAGCCCCGGCTCAGCCCGCCGCGAGCCGGGCCAGCACCCCGCCGATCCGCTCGCGCACCAGCGGGTCGGCGACCAGCCCGTCCGGGCCCACCGCGCCGCGCTCCAGCGGCAGCCGGACGCAGGCCTCGTCCAGCACCGCCGCACCGGTGTAGCCGAGGACGGTGCGCAGGGTGGCCTCGGCCCCCAGGCCGCGGCCCGGGCCGGCGGCGTTGATCCAGCCGGTGGGCTTGTCCGAGATCTCGACCCCGCCGACCGTCCAGTCCAGCAGGTTCTTGAACGCGCCCGGCAGCGTCCCGGCGTACTCGGGGGTGCAGACCAGCAGCGCGTCGGCCGCCCCGATCGCGGCCCGCAGCCCGGCCACCGGCTCCGGCAGCGGGTCGGTGTCGTGGTCCGGGTTGAAGTGCGGCAGCCCGGCCAGGCCCTCGTAGTAGGTGGCCCGCAGGCCCGGGGTGGCGGCCGCCACCGCGGCCGCGGTGCGCAGCACCGTCTCGTTGGTGGAACCGGCCCGCAGGCTCCCGGGCAGCAGCAGGATGTGGCGCTCGTTCGGCATGCCGGGCAACCTACCCCTTGACGTCCGCGTCAGGGCCGGCCGGCCGCGGTGCCGCGACCCGACCGCGGCCCTGACCGCGACCCGGCGGCGATCAGTGCGGCACCACCGGCCGCCAGGGCACCGGGCTGGAGAGGATCATCGAGCTGGACGGCTGGCCGTAGCCGCCGAGCCGGTCGCACACCGCCTCGAACTCGGCCATCGTCGACACCGCGACCAGCAGCACGCAGCACGCCCCGCCGGTGACCCGGTGCAGCTGGACCACCTCAGGCCAGGTCGGCACCTCCGGGTCGCGCAGCACGCAGCGCGGGCCGTAGCACTGGATCTGGACCAGCGCGGTGATCGGCAGCCCGGCCCGGGTGAGGTCCACGTGGGCGTGGTAGCCGCTGATCACGCCCTCGGACTCCAGCCGGCGGACCCGTTCGGCCACCGCGGGTGCGGACAGGCTCACCCGGCGGGAGAGTTCGTTGTACGAGAGCCGGGCGTCGGCCTGGAGCTCGGCGAGCAGACGGCGGTCGACGGCGTCCAAGGCGGCCTCCCGGGTGGTCGGGATCAAGGGATTTCCATTCGTAAAGCGAATCGGCGGAACGCCTCGCGAACGACAGCTCCGAAGGCGGTTGTGATGCCCGTCGACCATTCAAGCGGGGGGCACCGCCGCCGCACAATGGGCACCCGGTGGAACCCGGCAGTCCGGCTGGTCCACCGGACCGGGCGACGCGGCCCGGAGGATCTGGAGGGATCGGGATGGGGCACGACACGGTGGAGACGCCCAACCTGTCGTTCGGCCGGGGCGGAGCGCCCGGCCGGGGCACCCCGTACGCCGAGTACGTACGCCTGGAGGAACTGCACGGCCTGCAGCACCCGCGCAGCAAGGAGCCGGCCGAGCTGTCGTTCATCGTCACCACCCAGGTGATGGAGCTGCTGTTCGACCTGCTGCGGCACGAGTGGACGCTCGCCCGGCAGGCGCTGCGCGAGGACGATCTGACCGCCGCCCTGGCCGCGCTGCGCCGGGGCACCCACGTCCAGGACGTGCTGGTGGAGTCCTGGGACCTGCTGGCCACCATGACCCCGCACGAGTTCAACTCCTTCCGCTCGCTGTTCGGCGAGGCCTCCGGCTTCCAGTCCGCCGCCTTCCTGCGGCTGGAGTTCCTGCTCGGCAACAAGAACGCCGCGCTGCTGGCGATGTACGACGGGATGCCCGACACCCGGGCCGAGCTGACCGAGGCGCTGCGCTCCCCCGGCCTGTACGACGAGGCGCTGGCGCTGCTGGCGCGCCGCGGCCTGGCCCCGCACCCGACCCCCTCCGAGCAGCGCTACCAGCCGTCGGCGGAGGTCGAGGCGGCCTGGCGGCGGGTGTACACCGAGCCGGAGGTCGCCGCGCTCCGGCCGCTCGGCGAGGCCCTGCTGGACGTGGCCGAGCGGGTCACCCGGTGGCGCCAGCGCCACCTCTCGGCGGTCAAGCGGACCATGGGCGGCAAGCCCGGCTCGGGCGGCTCCAGCGGGCTGACCTGGCTGCGCAAGTCGGCCGAGCAGGACGTCTTCCCGGAGCTGTGGACGATCCGGGACGGGCTGTGACGGGCACAACGGGTACGGAACGGGACGGGCAGAGGATGACGAGGGAGGGACGGGCAATGACCACGCGCGAGGACTGCGCGGCGCTGGACGCCGCCGACCCGCTGGCGGCGTTCCGCAAGGAGTTCGCCCTGCCGGACGGGGTGGTCTACCTGGACGGCAACTCGCTGGGCGCGCTGCCGGTGCGCACGCCCGAGCGGGTGCGCCGGGTGGTCGAGGAGGAGTGGGGCCGGGAGCTGATCCGCAGCTGGAACGACGCCGGCTGGTTCGAGCAGCCGTACCGGCTGGGGCGGCGGATCGCGCCGCTGGTCGGCGCCGCTCCGGCGGAGGTGGTCGTCTGCGACACCACCTCGGTCAACCTGTTCAAGGTGCTGTCGGCCGCGCTGCGGCTGCGCCCGGGCCGGCGCACGGTACTCGGCGACGCCGAGGCCTTCCCGACCGACCTGTACATCGCCGAGGGCGTGACCGGCCTGGTCGAGGACGCGCGCAGCGCGCTGATCCGCCCCGAGGAGCTGGACCGGCACCTGGACGGGGACGTCGCCGCGGTCGTCCTCTCGCACGTCGACTACCGCACCGGCGAGCTGCTGGACATGCCCGGGATCACCGCCCGGGTGCAGGCCGCGGGCGCCCTGATGATCTGGGACGTGTGCCACTCCGTGGGCGCGCTGCCGGTCGGACTCGACGCCGCCGGCGCGGACTTCGCGATCGGCTGCACCTACAAGTACCTGAACGGCGGCCCCGGCTCGCCGGCCTTCCTGTACGTCGCCGAACGGCACCTGGCAGCCGGCCCGCTCCAGCCGCTCAGCGGCTGGTTCGGCCACGCCCGGCCGTTCGCCTTCGAGCCCGGGTACGAGCCGAAGCCGGGCATCGGCCGGTTCCTGACCAGCTCGCCCTCACTGCTCGGCCAGGCCGCCCTCGGCGCCTCGCTGGACATCTGGGAGCGGGTCGACCTGGCGGAGGTGCGGGCGAAGAGCCTGGCACTGACCGACCTGTTCGTCTCACTGACCGAGGGCCTGGACGGCGTCGAGGTGGCGACCCCGCGCGAGCACGCCCGGCGCGGCAGCCAGGTCGCGCTGCGGCACGCCGACGGCTACCCGGTGGTGCAGGCGCTGATCGAGCGCGGGGTGATCGGCGACTTCCGCGCGCCGGACCTGATGCGCTTCGGCTTCACGCCGCTCTACCTGTCGTACACCGAGGTCTGGGACGCGGCCCGGCAGTTGGCCGAGGTGCTGGAGAGCGGCGAGTGGCGGGCGGAGCGCTTCTCCCGCCGGGGCGAGGTGACGTAGCCAGCCGGGAGGGCCGGCCCCCGGAGCGGCGGCACGACCCGGCGGCCGCCGTGACGCAGCTCATGCCCGGGCCGAGTTCGACCTCCGTCGTCCTTGGGGATGCTCAAGGCTGACGGAACGTCACACCCTGGGGAGGCGTGCGTGAACCTCGAACTCGGCCCGCTCAAGCCCGAACCGGCCCCGCTGCTGCTGGGCCTGGCACTGCTCTTCCTGCTGATGTGGGCGCTCGGCCGCCGTCTGCTCCCGCGGATCGAACGGGTGCAGTCCGAACGCTGGGAGGCCACCGAGGGCCGCGCCGAACGCGCCGAGGCCCTGCTCGCCGAGGCCGAGGCCACCCGGGAGGCCCGGCTGCTGGAGCTGGCCGAGGCACGGCACGAGGCGGCCAGGATCCGGGAGGAGTACGCCGAGCGCGGCGCGGCGGCGATGGTCGCGGCCCGCGCGGAGGGCATCCGCGCCCGGGACGAACTGCTCACCACCGGCCGCGCCCGGATCGCCGCCGACCGGGCCGAGGCGGCCCGCGTGCTGCGGCAGGACGTCGGCGAGCTGGCCGTCGCCCTGGCCGGCCGGGTGATCGGCGAACCGGTGCACGCCGTCGCCGCGCGACGGCGCACGGTGGAGCGCTTCTTCGAGGCGAACTAGCTTTGCCGGAACGTCAGTTCGTCAGCTCCTGGACCAGCCCGCGGTAGACCGCGAAGGCCGGCTTGGGCGTGTAGTCGTCGCGCAGCAGGCCGAAGCGCGGGAACAGTCCGGCACCCGCGCTGTCCGCGTCGCGCAGCGCGAAGAACGCGTAACCGGCGACGTGGAGTTCGGCGGCGAGCCCGGCGACCGTCCGGACCACCTCCGCCACCACCTCGGCCTGCCGCGCCTCGCTCCGCCCGGGGCCGGTGGGCCAGCCGTTCTCGCAGATCCGCAGCGGGACGTCCGGCCCGATCCCGGCCCGGGGCAGCGCGTCCCGGCGGAAGCCGGTGAGCACCGCCCGTACCGCGTCGGCGAGTTGGGACGGCGGGACGGGACGGAAGACGTCCGGGAAGAAGTCCAGGCCGACGTAGTCCAGGGCGCGGTGGAAGCGCTCGTCGGCGAGCTCCCCGAGCTCGGTCCAGAAGGTGTCCGCGGGGTCGAAGGAGGGCACCGCGTTGAAGCCGACGGCCAGCCGGTCGAATCCGTGGGCCAGCGCCTCCTCCTTGGCCGCGACCACGCCCTCGACCAGCGCCCGGCGGACGTTCGGGATGCTGCCGTCCACGGGCGGGAGGTCCAGGTTGGGCTCCTCGCAGATCTGGAGCAGGGCGAGGCGGTGCCCCTCGGTCCGGACCGTCCGCCGGACGAAGTCCAGCCAGCCCGCCAACTCCCCGCCCCGCTCCCGGTACTGGACCACCAGGTCGAGCCGGCGGCCCTCGACGGCGTACCGCTCGGGCCGCTCGGGGGTGTGCTCGCCGCCCGGGTACGAGCGGTAGGCGCGGACCAGGAACTCCCCTGCACCGCCCTGGAGTTCGCGCAGGGCGGCGGTGATCAGGGCCGGGTCGTCGGGGCGGGCGGGGGTGATCACGCCGGTGTCGTCGCCCGCCAGCCCGCCGGGATAGATGCCGAAGGTGAAGGTCATGCCGTCACCGTAGCGGATATTTTTGGTGTCACCGCAAGTTTTCAGTGACACCATGATTGGCGGATAGGATCCGGCCATGGGACTTCGCGAACTCAAGAAGCAGCAGACCCGGGAGCTGCTCTCCGACACCGCCATGGGCCTGTTCGCCGAGCGCGGCTTCGACCGGGTCACGGTGGTCGAGGTGGCCCGGGCCGCCGGGGTCTCGCCGAACACGGTCTTCAACTACTTCCCGACCAAGGAGGACCTGTTCTTCGACCGCCAGGAGGAGGTGGTCGCCCACCTGGCCGAGGTGGTCCGGCACCGCCCCCCGGGCAGCTCGGCCGTGGACGCCGTCCGGGCCGACCTGCTGGCGGCCTTCGCGAGCGGCGAGCCGACGGTCGGGCTGAACCCGGGGATCGCGGCGTTCTGGCGGATCGTCGAGGACAGCGCCGCCCTGCGGGCCCGACTGCTGGAGCTCGGCGAACGGGCCGAGGCGGCGCTGGCGGCCGCCCTGGCCGAGGAATCGGGCGCCGCACCGGAGGACCCGCTCCCCCGGGTCGTGGCCGGAGCCGTCGCGGGGGCCCACCGGGCGGTGCTCGGAGAGATCCGGCGGGCCATGGTCGCCGGGGAGCCGGCCGGGGCGGTACGGACCCGGGTCGAGGCGGCGGTGCGGCACGCCTTCGGCCTGCTCGCCTCGGGCCTCGCCCGCTACCCGGCCGAGCGGTAGGCGGCCGGACCGGGGGAAGCCCGCGGCGCCGGGGACGGGAACGGCGCAGGCCGCCCGGTCGGGGTCGACT
>NZ_JBHVEU010000406.1:0-8206 GCF_042802075.1 Kitasatospora sp. NPDC057518 | reverse complement strand
GGTCCGCTCGGCCTGGAGAGCGGACCGGGCCCGGTGGTTCGTCAGCCGAGCAGCCAGCGCTGGGCCGGGGCGGCGGGGTCGCAGGAGGCCACCCCGGTGGCCTGGCCGCCGCCGTTGGAGGTGAGGCACTGCCCGGTGGCCGCGTTGCGGACCAGGTACCAGCCGTGGTCCTCGTCGGTCAGCCGCCACTTCTGGTTGGCGGGCATCCAGTCGCCGGCCGGCCGGTTGAGGCCGTCCAGTCCGCCGGGGGTGTCCCAGAGGTGGACGGCGCCCGAACCGGTGTCGAGGTCGATCACCTTGCCCTGCCCGTGCGCGATCGCCGTGGTGCCGTCGCAGTACTTCCAGAACGACCAGGTCTGCGCGGGCGACTGGTTGGCCGGCCAGACGATGATCGGCTGACCGTTGGCCTCGACGTTGTGGAAGAGGTCGAGCGCGCCGGCGCCGGAGCCGTTGTTCACGGCCGCGAAGGCTCCCACGGACGGCGACAGGTCGCAGGCGCCGGCCTGTGCCGCCTGCGCCGCCGGCGCGCCGGCCACGACCGCCCCCGCGACGGCAGTGACGGCCCCGAGCGAGGCGAGGAGCCTGCGGGTACGGGTGGTGGTTCTCATCGGGTCTCTCCTTCTGGTGTGGTGGGCGGGCCGGCTCAGCCGCGCGGGACCGCGAGCGCGGCCCACTGCTTGGGGCCGGGGACGCCGTCGGCGTCCGCGCCCGAGTCGCCGAGCTTGTGCTGCCAGTTGCGGAAGGACTCGCGGTCCGCGTCGGACCACTCGGGGCCGGGGCCCTCGGCGTAGGCGGAGCAGCCCTCGGCGACGAGGCGCTCGCCCATCCGGGTGATGACGTCGCTGTTCTGGCCGTCGTGGAAGAAGTCGGCGCCGGGGAAGGGCTCGTAGCCGTCGCCGCCGTCACCGCCGCCGCCCGCCGGAGCGGCTCCGCCGGACGGGGCCCCGCCGTCGGGGCTGTCCTCCGCGGAGGCCTCCTGCCCGAAGTAGAGCGCCCCGGGCCGGTCCTTCCACTCCGGGTCGGCGAGGACCGCGCCTTCGGCGAAGTCCGGGATGCCGTAGCCGTAGACCCAGTCCGAGCGGCGCTCACGGGTCTTGAGGTAGACGCCGTCGCCCTCGGCGCTGCCGCCGTCGTTGGTGTTGCCCTCGACGGTGGTGATGGTGGAACTGGTGTAGGCGATGCAGATGCCGGTGTGGCTGCCGCCGCCGGGCCCGAAGAAGACCTGGCCGCCGATCACCGGGTACTCGGTGAAGCGGTCGCGCTCCTTGAACCAGGCGACGCCCTCCGCGCAGGAGGCGGTCACCGGGAAGCGCCCGGCGTTGCCGGACTGCTCGGCGCACCAGGAGACGAAGGTGGCGCACCAGGCCTCGCCCTGGGACCACTCCAGGCCGGCGACGGCGGGGGAGAACTTCTGGATGTTGTTCCAGTGCCCGCCGCTGCGACCCTCGTGGTAGCCGACCTCGTCTCGGGCGATGCGGATCAGGTCCGCCGCGTTCGAGGACATGGGTGTGGACTCCTTGTTCTTGGAAGGGTGCCGGTCGGGGTCTCAGGCCTTGCCGAAGGTCTGCACGTAGCGGCCCCAGTTGCCGCGCTGGCGGGGCGCGTAGCCGATGCCGATGTAGTTGTAGTCGGGGTTGAGGATGTTCACCCGGTGGCCCGGGCTGTTCATCCACATCTGCATCGCCTCCGGCACGCTGTTGCTCGGGGTGACGTTCTCGGCGGAGGAGCGGGAGACGAAGCCGGCGGCCGCGATGCGGTCCCAGGGGGAGCTGCCGTCGGTGCCGTTGTGCTGGGTGAGGTCGTGCGAGGCCATGTCGTTGGCGTGGCGCTGGGCGGCCGCGCTGAGGCGGTCGTCCAGGCGCACCGGCGGGGCGCCGACCCGGCCGCGCTCGGCGTTGACGGCGTTCAGCATCTCGGAGCGGAAGTCACCGCCGCCGCCACCGCCGGGCTGGGGCTGCGGCTGGGGCTGCTGCTGGCCGCCGCCGCTGCTGATGCCCCCGGCCGGGACGAGCTGCCAGCGCTGCGCCGGGTTGCCGTCGTCCTGCCTGGAGAGGGTGAGCGGCGAGCCGGGGGCGGCCGCGGTGAGGTAGAGCATGCCCTCGTTGGTGCGGGTGGTGCGGATGCGGACCCAGTCGTTGTCGAGGGGCTCGAAGCACCAGTGCTGGTTGGGCTGGTTGTGCTCGTTGTACAGCCAGGCCTGGCCGGTGGAGTAGTTGAAGTCCATGACCATGGCCTGGCCGCCGACGTGCTTGCCGGTGGTGAGCTGGGTCTCCAGGAGGAAGCTGCCGTTCTCCTTGGCCCAGAAGGTCCAGCCCTGGGCGGTGGTGCCGTTGGAGCCCCAGGACTGGACGGCGGTGCCGGCGGCGGTCTGGCTGGAACGGACGTCGGCGACGGTTCCGTTGGCGGACTTGATCGTCCAGGTCTGGCCGTGCTGCGGGAGCGTGGGCATGGTGGCGCCTCTCGTCTGTGGTGTCGCCCCGGGCCGCATCCGCTGCGGCCCGGGGCCTGACGAGAGAGACGTTCCTGCACGGCGGTAGACGGCCGGTCAACACGCGTGGCCGGTGCCGCCGTTGATGCCATGTCTACCGCGCCAGAAGGGCCCTGACCTGCGCCGATTCCTCGGTGAGCCCCAGCCGCTCGTACACCTCCAGGGAGTCCGTCAGACAGGCCCGGGCCTGGCTCGGGCGGCCGAGGCCGGTGAGCGCGGTGCCGAGGGTGCGCAGCAGGGCGCCCTCCAGGGCGGGGCTGGTGCGCCGGGCGAGCGGGAGGACCGCCTCGGCCGCGTCGACGGCGAGCAGCCAGCGGCCGGCCTCGGCGTGGATGCGGGCGGCGAGGTCGCCGGACGCGGCGGCGAAGACGGTGACCTGGAGGGCGGTGAACTCGTCGCGGGCGCCGACCGCGTGGTCGAGCGCCGCCTCCGGGTCGCCGCACAGCCGCAGCACCCGGGCGAGGTAGTAGCGGCCGATCGCGGCGGAGACCGGCCCCGAGTCGCGCATCAGACGGGCGCTGCGCTCGGCGGCCTCCCGGGCCTCGTCGAGCCGGCCGGTCTGGGCGCAGCTGAAGGCGAACTCGCCGAGCGCGCTGCCCTCGGAGCGTCCGGCCCCCAGGCGGTGGAACAGCCCGGCGGCCCGGCCGGCGTGTTCGGCGGCCTCGGCGTAGCGGCCGTGCACGCGGGCGTTGCCGCCGAGGGTGAGCAGGGCCTTGGCGAGCACCCGGTCGGTGCCGGTGGTGGTGCAGACCTCGACGGCCCGGCGGATCTCCTCCACGGACTCGGCGTAGCGGTTGACGTGCCAGAGCATGCTGCCGCGCACGTACCGGGCGAGGGCGAGCGGGCCGTGGTCGCCGCGTGCCTCGGCCTCGCCGGCCAGGCGTTCGGCGAGGTCGGCGATGACGGTGGTCTGGGTGCGTTCGGCGAGCACCGCGCCCATCCGGTCGGCGAGTTCGACGGCGCGGTCGAGCGGCAGGGCCGGGTCGGCGCAGCTCAGGGCGATGACGGCGGCGTGCACCTCGGCCTGCTCGCGCATCCAGCGCACGGCCTCCGTGCCGTCGGCGACGGGCCGGCCGGGGTGCGGCACCGGCACGTCGAGCAGGCTGAGTTCGACCGGGTCGGGCTTGCGGGCGGCGACGTCGGCGTTGCGGGCGGTGGCGAGGCAGAAGTCGAGCAGCCGTCCGGTGGCCGCGGTGCGTTCGGCGGGGCCGTCCTCGGCGGCGAGCCGGCCGCGGGCGTAGGCGCGGACCAGGTCGTGGTAGCCGTACCGGCCGAAGCGGGGGGACTGCAGGAGGTTGAGGTCGACGAGGGTTTCGAGGAGTTCGTCGGTCTCGGCCTCGGTGCGGTCGAGCAGGACGGCGGCGCAGGGCAGCGGGATGTCGGGGGCGTCGAGCAGGGCGAGCAGCCGGAAGGCGCGGGCCAGTTCGACGTCGAGGCGGTGGTAGGAGAGCGCGAAGCTCGCCTCCACCGTCCGTTCGCCGTCGCTGAGTTCGGCCAGCCGGTGCTCCCGGCGCAGGCCCTCGGCGAGGGTGGCCAGGGTGAGCGCGGGGTCGGCGGCGAGCCGGGAGGCGACGATGCGGACGGCGAGCGGCAGCAGCCCGCAGGCCCGGACGACCTCCTCGGCGGCCCCGGGCTCGGCGGCGACGCGGTCGGCGCCGACGATCCGGGTGAGCAGTTCCAGCGCCTGCCCGGGCGGCAGGGTGTCCAGGCGCAGTTGGTGGGCTCCGGCGAGGCCGGTCAGCCGGTGGCGGCTGGTGACGAGGACGGCGCAGCCGGGCGAGCCGGGCAGCAGGGGTTCGACGTGGCCGGGGGTGGCCGCGTTGTCGAGGACGACCAGGACGCGCCGCCCGGCCAGGGCCGAGCGGTAGAGCGCGCTGCGCTCCCCGGTGTCCGGGGGGATCTCGCCGGGGGCGACGCCGAGGTCCCGCAGGAAGCCGGCGAGCACCGTGCCGGGGTCGGGCGGGGTGCGGTCGGCGCCGCGCAGGTCGGCGAAGAGCTGCCCGTCGGGGAAGCGGTCGCGGGTCCGGCGGGCCACGTGCACGGCGAGGGTGGTCTTGCCGACGCCGCCCATGCCGTCCAGGGCGGAGACCACGACGGCCCGTCCGCCGGCGCCGGCGAGGCGGTCGGTGAGGGCCTCGACCTCCTCGGTGCGGCCGGTGAAGTCGGGCAGGCCGGACGGCAGCTGGTCGGGCGCCCGCCAGGTGTCGGCGGCGCCGGGGGCGTCGGCGGCGGGCCCGGCCTGGGCGGCGCCGGCGGGCAGCAGGGCGGCGTCCTCGCGCAGGATCCGCAGCTGGAGCTCGGCGGGGGCGTCCTCGCCGGGCGGGAGCGAGGCGCGGGCGTCCTCGTACACGGCGAGCGCCTCGGCCTTGCGCCCGGCCTGGTAGAGGGCGCGCATCAGGACGGTGGTGAGCCGGGGGCGGCCGGGGTGCTCCAGGGCGAGGGCGGCGATCGCCGCGGTGAGGTCGGTGCGGTCGCCGAGGTCGGCGTCCAGCTCCAGTTCCGTCTCCTTGGCCGAGACCCTCTGTTCGGTGAGACGGGTGCGGACGGCCTCGGCGTGCGGCCCGGGCAGTCCGGCCAGCGCCTCGCCGACCCAGAGCCGGTGGGCGCGGCGCAGCACCTCCCGCACCTCCCGCGGCGGGGCGCCCGCCTCGCGCAGCCGCTCGGCCTCGGCCAGCAGGGCCTCCCAGGCGGCGGCGTCCACCTCGCTGCCGGGCGCCCTGAACGCGTAGCCGTCGCCGACGCGCACCAGCGGCATCCGGTCCGGGTCGTCCCCGGCGTACGGCCGGAACGCGGTGCGCAGCCGGGAGACGGCGAGCTGGACGGCCTTGCGCGGGTCGGCCGGCGCGGCCCCGCCCCACACCCCCTCGACCAGCACCGGGACCGACACCGTGCGCCCGGCGGCGGCCAGCAGCACGGCGAGCACGGCCCGCTGCTGCGGCCGGCCCAACTCCAGTTCCAGCTCCCCGTACCAGGCCCGCAGCGGTCCCAGCAGTCCGAACCGCAGCCCGGAACCCCCCATGTCACCCATCTACCCGTCCCCGAAAGTCGTCCTGCGCCGGGATCCCGCCAGTTCCGTCCGGACGGTGGGCCCCCATACCCCGGCGGCCTATGCTCTGTCACAGATTGTGCACCGGATCGTGCACAGGTTGTGCACCGGATCGAGGGCTTCGAGGGGTGGGCCGTGGGGCTCGTTTTCAGCCTGCTGGGGCCGCTGCGGGCCCGGCACGACGGTCGTGAGCTCGACCTCGGCCGACCGCAGCAGCGGGCCGTGCTCGCGGCCCTGCTGGTCCCGCCGGGGCAGCTGGTGTCCACGGATCGGCTGGTCGAGGACCTGTGGGGGGCGGACGAAACCCGCTGGCCGAAGGATCCGGTCGGGCAGATCGGCACCCACGTCCACCGGCTGCGGCGGGCCCTGGGCGAGCCCGGGCTGCTGGTCGGGGCGGCGGGCGGCTACCGGCTGGAGGCGCCGCGCACGGCGGTGGACCTCTTCCGTTACGAGGCCGAGGTGGCGGAGGCCGTCGCGCTGCGTCACCAGGATCCCCTGCGGGCGCGCGAGTCGCTGGCGCGGGCGCTGGGCGCCTGGGAGGGGCACCGGGCGCTGGACGGGGTGCCCGGGGCGTTCGCCGAGCGGGTCCGGGAACGGCTGGCGGCCGGGCGGTTCGCGGCGGTGAAGACCCTGCTCGACCTGGACCTCTCGCTCGGCCGGCACGCCGAGGCGCTGGAGCCGCTGGCCGGGCTGGCCGCCTCGCACCCCCAGGACGAGGAGGTGCACCGGCTGCACCTGCTGGCGCTGCACCGCTGCGGCCGGACGGCGGAGGCGCTGGCGGGGTACGAGGCGCTGCGTGAGCGGCTGGACGGGGAGCTCGGTCTCGAACCCGCCCCGGCACTGGTCGAGCTGGCCGGGCAGATCCGGCGCGGCGAGGCCCCGGTGCTGCTGCGGCGGCTGCCGAGGCCGAGCCAGCTGCCGCCGGACATCCCGGACCTGGTCGGGCGGGCGGCACAGGTGCGGGAGGCGGAGCGGGTGCTGCGGGCGGCCGGGGCGCCGGTCCTGGGGCTGTCCGGTCCGGCGGGCTGCGGCGCGTCGGCGCTGGCGGTGCACGTGGCGCACACCGTCCAGGACGCCTTCCCGGACGGCCGGCTGTACGCGGGCGGCGGCGGGGCCGGTGTGGTGCTCGCCGGCTTCCTGCGGGCGCTGGGGGACCGGCCGGCGGCGGGCGCGGACGTCGAGGAGCTCGGCGCGCGCTACCGCGGGCTGCTCGCCGGGCGCCGGGTGCTGGTCCTGCTGGACGGGGTGGCCGAGCCGGGCGTACTGCTGCCGTCGGTGCCCGGCTGCGCGGGGGTGGTGGCGGGCGCCGAACCGGGCACCCTGCCCGACGGCGCCGTACGGCTCGCGGTGGGACCGCTGGAGCCGCACGACGCCTACGAACTGCTGGCCCGGATCGCCGGCGCGGACCGGGTCCGGCGGGAGCCGGAGGCGGTGGCCGAGGTGGCCGCGCTCTGCGGCCACCTGCCGGTCCTGCTGCGCACGGCGGCGGAGCGGCTCGCCTCCCGGCCGCAGTGGTCGGTGGCCGACCTGGTGCGGTGGCTCGCCCTGCGGGCCGACGGGCCGGGGCGGGCCCAGTAACGCCGGCTCTCCTGGCGACCCCGGCCTTCTCGGTGACCGGGGCCGGTTCAGTAGAGGTCGGAGGAGAAGAGGACTGCGCCGGGGACGGGGCCGGGGTTGGAGGAGTGGGGGATGCGCGGGATGTCGTTGCCGCCCCAGTAGACGCCGGAGGTGCCGCTGGCGGTGACGGTCAGCTTGGCGTGCGGGTGGCCGTAGGTGCCGGACGACCAGCAGGCGGCGCCGTTGGCGGAGTAGACGACGAAGTTGCCGTCGACCTGCATGACGGCCTTGTAGCCGCAGCCGACGGTGCCGCTGGCCATCTTGACCTGGGTCCCGTACTGGTAGACGACGAAGTTGCCGTCGGGCTGCATGATCATCCGGGTGGAGCCGGACTCGATGTACCAGCCCTGGTAGAGCGGCTCGTCGTCCCAGATGGAGACGTGGTCGACGGCCCGCTCGATCGCGGCCTCCGCGGTACCGGTCGACGCCACGGTCCCGGCCAGGGCGAGCGCGGTGGTGGCGGTGGCCAGGGCGATCTGCCGGAGGGTCTTCGTCGTCTTCATGTACCCGTGCCTCGTGGTTCTCTCGTGCGTTCGCGCCCGCCAGGTCCTCGGGGCGCGGTGTGGCACGACCTTGGCGGAAGGCGGTAGACAAACGATGAACGCCGCCGTTTAACGGGGTCCGGGGGCCGGGCCGGCGGGCCGGGGCCCACGGCGGGACCAGGGGCATTTGGCTTGGGCCCGGAGTGGGAGTAGTGTCTCCTAGTCGCCTGACAGGGAGCACCGGACACGCAGCCGCGCGGACGGTCCCGGGGTGGCCAATCCTCTGAAACACCACTTTCCGGTTCAGGCCGGGTCGCTTCGTCGTTTTCGCGTCGCGGCCTGGTGCGCATTCGGTGTGCATGTTTATTGGGTTGCGGTCGGATTCGCTTTTCGGAGCGGGGATCGGCTAGAGTTTGAAACGTCGGACAGGGCGTCAAACCCCGGAAGACACCGGCGAGTTGGATGAACGAAGCCCCGGAAACGGAGCGGAAAACATCTGATAAGCTGGAAACACGAAAGAACGAAGCCCGGAGGGTCCGCTGGAAGGCGGTCCGAAGGAAGCGTCCGTTCCTT
>NZ_JBHVEU010000405.1:0-8240 GCF_042802075.1 Kitasatospora sp. NPDC057518 | reverse complement strand
AGAGAGTGGTGCTCCCCGCGGAGCACCCGGCCGACCGCCGTCACGCGGGCCTCAGGTCGCGGTCGGCACCCCCGGGTGGGAGGTCCGGCCGCCGGAGAGGTCGGCCAGCGGCGCGCTGCCCAGCACCCCGCCGAGCAGCCCGCCGGAGCTCGGGCTGGACTTGGCCGCCGGCCCCGAGCCGCCGGTGCCCGGGGTGCCGCGCGAGGCGGGGGCGGTGCCGCCGGAGCCGCCGGACGGGGCGGGCGCGGCCGGGGAGGAGCCCGACCCGGCCTCGGGCTTGCCCGAGTGCGCCTTGCCGCTCGGCGTCGGGGTGGCCGGCTTGGTGGACGGCGTGGCGGCCGGGGTGGTCGCGCTCGGCGTCGGGGTGGCCGGGTGCGGGGCGGCGGGTTGGGGCGTGGTGGACGTGCCCTTGCCGCCGGGGGCGCCGGACGGGCTGCCGGACGGCCAGACCGGGGTGCCGTAGTCGGTGGCCGGACGGTCCGGCGCCTGGTGCGCCCGGGCGCCGGTACGGACGGCGGCGCCGAGCATCGAGCCGAGCAGCAGGGTCAGGCCGACGACGACCGTGGTGACCACGGTGCCGCGGCGCAGCACCCGGCGGCGCAGCGCCCCGGGCGCGTCCGCGCCGTACCGGCGCCAGGCCTCCAGGCTGAGCCGCCCGTCCAGCGAGGCGAACGGCGCTCCGGCGATCAGCAGCGGGCTCCACGCCGCGAGGAAGATCAGGTCCGGGGTGTCGTAGACCGGGACGGCCCGCCAGCTGACGGTGAACAGCAGCGCGGCGGAGAGCGCCATCGCGGCGCCGGCGGCGAGCCGCTGCCAGAGGCCGAGGACGGTCAGCACGCCGACCACGATCTGGGTGAACGACACCACCAGGCCGGCGCCCACCGGGTGCGCCATGGCGAAGGCCAGCAGCGGTTCGGCGACCTTCCAGGGGTGCAGCGAGGAGAGCCAGCGCATCATCGAGCCGCGCTCGCCGCCGTCGAAGTACACCGGGTCGCAGAGCTTGCTGAACCCGGCGTAGACGGAGAGCGAGCCGAGGACGGCGCGCAGCGGCAGCAGCACCAGGCCGAGGTCGACCCGGCGGCCCGGGTACCAGGGCTGCCTGCCTGCGGCGTCGACGGCGGAGACCTCGGGCAGTTCGCCGCTCGGGGTCCAGCCGTGCGGCTCGCCGACCGGGCCGACGCCCGCGTCGGTGGCGGTGCCGGCGCCCTCGCGGGGCTGGCGCGGGAGGGTGCGGGCGCCCGCGAGGGAGGGGAGCGCCTGGGTGTCCGCCTCGATCAGGCGGACGCCGCCGGCCGGGGTGCCGCCGGGGCGCACCGCCTCCAGCAGCCGGGTGGCCGCGAGGTCCCCGGGGGGCGCCTGGCCGGTCCAGGTGACGGCGGTGACCCGGCCCTTGCGGCGCGGTGCGCCGCCGGCCCCGGCCCCGGCCAGCGCCGGGACGGCGGAGGAGGGCACGACGACCTGCGGGGTGACCAGCGGACGGCGGATCAGGCCCTGGTTGGCGTACGGGTCGCCGAATGCGGCACCGGTGGACAGCAGTCCGGCCGGGGCATCGATCAGCGGCGCCACCGGGCCGCCGAGCCGGAGCCGGAAGCTCGCCTGGGTGCTGCTGAGCCGCGAAGGGTCCGACTCCACCTTGACGGTGTTGAGGCCGGGGCCCGCGTCTATCCCGGTGCTGCCGTCGCCGAACAGGGGGCGCCGAGGTGTTCTGGTGTCCACGCCCGTCTAACCGGGTGACGCCCGCTTAGGACACTCTCCCGGGTGGATGTCCGGCGCACACTTGAAGTGATCATGAAAAAAGCGATCGGGCCCGGTCGGGGCCCGATCGCCTTCACTCGGATTGCGGGGAATTCGGAAGATCTCCTGCGCGCCGCAACCCGGCCGTGCTCAGCGCTTGGCGCGCAGTCGCGCGGCCTCGTACAGCACGATGCCCGCCGCGACACCGGCGTTCAGCGACTCGGTCAGGCCGGACATCGGGATCCGGACCCGCATGTCGCAGGTCTCCGAGACCAGCCGGGACAGGCCCTTGCCCTCGCTGCCCGCGACGATCACGACCGGACCGGTCAGCAGCTCCAGGTCGCCGATCTCGGCCTCGCCGTCGGCGGCCAGGCCGACCACCATCAGACCGGCCTTCTGGTAGGCCTCCAGGGTGCGGGTCATGTTGGTGGCCCGGGCGACGGGCAGCCGGGCCGCGGCGCCGGAGGAGGTCTTCCAGGCACCGGCGGTCATGCCGGCCGCGCGGCGCTCGGGGATGACCACGCCGTGCGCGCCGAAGGCGGCGGCCGAGCGGACCACGGCGCCCAGGTTGCGCGAGTCGGTCACGCCGTCCAGCGCGATGATCAGCGCGTCCTGGCCGGCGTCGGCGGCGTCGACCAGCAGGTCGTCGGGGTGCGCGTACTCGTACGGCGGCACCTGGAGCACCAGGCCCTGGTGGTTCATCCCGCCGGTCATCTGGTCCAGCTGGGGCCGCGGGGCCTCCATCAGCGGGATGCCGCGGTCGTTGGCGGCCTGGAAGGCGTCGCGGACCCGGTCGTCGGTGTCGATGAACTGCTGGACGTACAGCGCGTTGGCCGGGACGTCGCCCTGCAGGGCCTCGACCACCGAGTTGCGGCCGAAGACCAGCTCGGCGCTGCCCGCGCCGCCGCGGCCACCACGGCCGCCGCCGCCGGCCCGGCGCATGCCGGCCCGGGCCTTGGCGTCCCGCTCGCGCTTGATCGCGGCGTTGGCGGCGCGCTGCTTCGGGTGGCCCTTGCGCTCCGCACCGGGCGGCGTCGGGCCCTTGCCCTGGAGCGCCTTCCGGCTGTGGCCGCCGGTACCGACAGACGCGCCCTTCTTCGATCCGGGGTTGCGACGGTTCCTGCGTGCACTGTTGCCGGCCATGGCTGTACTTCCTGTCTGTCCGGCATGCCCCGGCCGTCCCGGTCTGCCCGGTGGCGGCCGACGGCATGCGCTACGTCATGCGGGAGGGCCGCACCGGTCCGGTACGGCCCACCCATCACCCCGATCGTCGGATGGGGTTACTGGCTGTTGATCGTCCAGCGCGGGCCGGACGGGGTGTCCTCGATGGCCAGCCCGGCGAGGCCGAGCTGGTCGCGGATGGCGTCCGCGGTGGCGAAGTCCTTGCGCTCGCGCGCGGCCTGCCGCTGGTCCAGGACCAGACGGACCAACGAGTCGACCACTCCGTGGAGGTCCTCGCCGCGCTCCGTCCCGGCCCAGTGCGGGTCGAGCGGGTCGAGGCCCAGTACACCGAGCATCGCACGGACCTCGGCCAGTCGCGCCACCACGCTCTCCTTGTCGTCCGCGTTCAGGGCGCTGTTGCCCTGGCGGACGGCGGTGTGCACGACGGCCAGCGCCTGCGGCACGCCGAAGTCGTCGTCCATCGCCTCGGCGAAGGCCGGCGGCACCTCGGGCGCCGCGTCGACCGTGCCGCAGCGCTCGACGGCGCGCTGGATGAAGCCCTCGATCCGGCCGAAGCCGGCCTCGGCCTCGCGCAGCGACTCCTCGCTGTACTCGATCATCGAGCGGTAGTGCGGGCCCGCCAGGTAGTAGCGGAGCACGATCGGCCGCCACGCCCGGACCATCTCGGAGACCAGCACCGAGTTGCCCAGCGACTTGCTCATCTTCTCGCCGGCCATGGTGACCCAGGCGTTGTGCACCCAGAAGCCGGCGAAGTCGTCGCCGTAGGCCTTGGACTGGGCGATCTCGTTCTCGTGGTGCGGGAAGATCAGGTCCAGCCCGCCGCCGTGGATGTCGAAGGCCGCGCCCAGGTACTTGTGGGCCATCGCCGAGCACTCCAGGTGCCAGCCCGGACGGCCGCGGCCCCACGGGGTCTCCCAGCTCGGCTCGCCCGGCTTGGCGGCCTTCCACATCGCGAAGTCGCGCTGGTCCCGCTTGCCGGTCTCGCCCTCGCCCTCGGGCTGGCGCAGGTCGTCCAGCTTCTGGTTGGAGAGCGCCAGGTAGTCGGGGTACGACCGCACGTCGAAGTAGACGTTGCCGTCGGCCGCGTAGGCGTGGCCCTTCTCGATGAGCCCCTGCATCATCGCGATCATCTCGGGGATGTGCCCGGTGGCCCGCGGCTCGACCGTCGGCCGCAGGCAGCCGAGCGCGTCGTAGCCGTCGTTGAAGGCGCGCTCGTTCTCGTAGGCGATCTGCCACCACGGCGTGCCGAGCTCGCGCTCCTTGGCGATGATCTTGTCGTCGATGTCGGTGACGTTCCGGGCGAAGGTCACCTGGTAGCCGCGGTAGGCGAACCACCGCTGCATGAGGTCGAAGTTGAGGTACGACCGGATGTGCCCGATGTGTGGCGCCGACTGAACGGTAGCGCCGCACAGGTAGATCGAGACACAACCCGGTACAAGCGGGACGAAGTCGCGTACCTGGCGGGTGCTGGTGTCGTACAGACGAATGCTCACAGCGTCAAGCGTAGTGGGCACCGGGGGGTGCCCCGCCACATTCCCCGGGACAACGGGGGCGTGATCCCGGGGAAACGGCGGGACGCGGACGGGACTCAGATGTTGCCGAGCACCTTGTCCGGGGAGATCCGGACGACCACCCGGACCGCCTCCGGGCCGTCGAAGGTGTAGTCCTTGCCCAGGTACTTGCGGGACAGCTCGTCGATCAGCTCCCGGCCGCCCTCGGTGGTCAGCGTCGCCTCGCCGCGCGCCTCGAAGTACTCGTACGGGTTGTCCTTGTCGTTGATGACGAGGGACACCCTCGGGTCCCTGACCAGGTTGAGGTGCTTCCGGCGGCCCTCGACGGTGGAGAACAGGATGTCGTCGCCGTCCCGCTTGACCCAGACCACGGAGGCCTGCGGGCCCCCGTCGGGCTGGATGGTGGAGACCACGGCGAAGCTCGTGCTGTCGAGCAGTTCCTTGACCTTGTCCGCAAGTTCGACACCCATCGGAAACCCCTTCACGTCGGTGTTCGGCCCGAGCGGAAGCCCCGTCCGGGCCCGAGCCGAACACTAGCGACTCGGGCCCCGGGAACACCCGGTGAACACCCGTCAGGTCCGGGTTGTTCCCGACCGCTCACCGCGACCGGCTCAACGCCGTTCGTACACCAGGGCGGTGGCGATCGCGGCCAGGCCCTCGGCCCGGCCGGTCAGCCCCAGCCCGTCGGTGGTGGTTCCGGAGACGGACACCGGGGCGCCGACCGCCTCGGACAGCGCGGCCTGCGCCTCGGCCCGCCGCTTGCCGATCTTCGGCCGCACGCCGATCACCTGGACCGCCACGTTGCCGATCTCGAAGCCCGCCTCGCGGACCAGCCGGGCCGCCTCGCCGAGCAGCTTCGCCCCGGACGCGCCGGCCCACTCCGGCCGGTCGGTGCCGAAGTGGGCACCCAGGTCGCCGATCCCGGCGGCCGAGAACAGCGCGTCGCAGGCGGCGTGCGCGGCGACGTCGGCGTCCGAGTGCCCGGAGAGGCCGACCTCGGCGTCCGGCCAGTCCAGCCCGGCCACCCGGAGCGGGCGGCCGGCCTCGAAGGCGTGCACGTCGGTGCCGATCCCCACGCGGGGGATCACGGGGGTCTGCGGGTCAGTAGGCATCGGCGGCCCTCCTGCGGGCGAGTACGGCCTCGGCGAGCACGAGGTCCAGTGGACGGGTGACCTTGAACGCCTCCTCGTGGCCGGGCACCACGACGACCCGGCCGCCGTAGCGCTCCACCAGGCCGGCGTCGTCGGTGACCGGGGGCGCGTCGGCGGTGCCCGCGCTCTCCTCGGCCAGCGCCTTGGCGTGCACCTCGACCAGGGTGGCGCGGTCGAAGCCCTGCGGGGTCTGCACCGCGCGCAGGGTGGCGCGCTCGGGCGTGTCGAGCACCGGCTCGGGGCCGCCCGGGTTCGGCTCGACCCGCTTCACCGTGTCGGCCAGCGGCACCGCGGGCACCACCGCCCGCGCCCCGGCCCGGACGGCGGCCGCGACGGCGTCCACCACCTCGACCGGGACCAGCGGGCGGGCCGCGTCGTGCACCAGCACGATCCCGACCTCGTCCGGGATCGCGGCCAGGCCCAGCCGGACCGACTCCTGGCGGGTCGCCCCGCCGGCCACCACCCGGATGTCCTTGTCGTCCAGCCCGTGGCTGTCCAGCAGGGCGACCACCTCGGCCACCCCGTCGGCGGGCGCGGCGACCACGACCAGGCCGACCGCCCGGCTGCGGGCCAGGGCCCGGACGGCGTGCACCAGGAGCGGCACGCCCCCCAGTTCCCGCAGGGCCTTCGGGGCCCCGGGCCCCAGCCGCTCACCCCGTCCGGCGGCGGGCACCACTGCTGCTGCGACTGCTCCTGACGCGTTCAGGTTTCACTCCTTCGGCGAAGTGGGTATGGCCATGGCGTGCCCGGCGGGCGCACCGGGCCCCTTCCGAAGAACCACGGTCCACCGTCCGCCGCACAGCTCCGCAAGTTCCGCGCAAGAACGGGTGCGGAAACGGTCTTGCAGGCCTGGGCCGGCTCGGGCGGGTGGCGTGGTCCGGACATGCCTCAGCGCCCGGAGTGCCACTGCACCACTCCCGGACGGTTCGTCCGAGGAGTGGCGCGCCGGCACCGGGCGCTGTGAGCGTTGGGCGGCAGCCCGACCGCACTGCGGTGGCGCGCTACGAGGCGAGGACCTCGTCGAGCAGCGTCTCCGCCTTGTCCTCGTTGGTGTTCTCCGCCAGCGCGAGCTCGCTGACGAGGATCTGGCGCGCCTTCGCGAGCATCCGCTTCTCGCCGGCCGAGAGGCCGCGCTCGCGCTCGCGGCGCCACAGGTCGCGGACGACCTCGGCGACCTTGATGACATCACCCGAGGCGAGCTTCTCCAGGTTCGCCTTGTAGCGACGGGACCAGTTGGTCGGCTCTTCCGTGTACGGTGCCCGCAGCACCTCGAAGACCCGGTCCAGACCCTCCTGGCCGACTACATCGCGCACACCGACGAACTCCGCGTTCTCGGCGGGCACGCGGAGCGTCAGGTCTCCCTGCTGCACCTTGAGCACCAGGTAGGTCTTGTCCACACCTTTGATCTGGCGAGTTTCGATGGCCTCGATCAGCGCGGCCCCGTGATGGGGGTAGACCACCGTGTCGCCAACCTTGAACGTCATGTGACAGGACCCCTTCCGTGGCTTTCCAGAATAACACGCTTCTCGGCCCACCCGAAGGGCGTTTTCGCAGGTCAGGGCCGGTCTCGGGGCTTGACAAGGACCCCCATGACGTGCTGCGACCGGTGTTCGAGAGGGGCTTCCCGCAGGTCGGAGGCGGTTCCGGGGTTCGACGAAACCCTTGCGCAACACCCCCGCAACCATGATTGGATCTTGAGCTTTCACCCCTTTTCGAGTCGCGGCCGAATCGTTATTCGATCTTGGTCGAACCTTGTCCTCCGCGTGACCCGGACATGTCGACGTACCGCCGGACGCACCCCCGGCGTACGGCCGGACGGCCCCCGGCGGCCCCCGGGAGTGCGACACGGGGACCACCCCGTGAGGAGCGCATAAGCGAGGTCGATAATCTGAGACCTGACCACCCGACACGTGACCTAGGGAGAAGCCGCCGCCGTGAGCCGCAGCCTTCGACGCGGCAGCATCGCCGCCCTCGCCGCCATCGCCATCGCCTCGCTGTCCTCCTGCGCCGCCGGCAACACGCCGGACACCCTGCAGATCAAGCCGGACAACGCGGCGGCGACCCTCGGAACGAACCTCCGGCTGAACAACATCGTGGTCGTCACCGGGGAGGGCGCCTCGGGCGACCACACCGGTCCCGCCAACGTGGTCGTGAACATCGCGAACACCGCGGACGCCCCGGCCGAGCTCCAGTCCGTCACCGTCGGCGGTGCCGCCACCACCTTCGCGGACGCCGCCGGCGCTCCGCTGTCCGGCATCGTCGTCCCGGCCCGCGGCGCGGTGGTGATCGGCGGCCAGGGCAACCCGTCCGCCACCGCCGCCTCCGCGACCGTCCACGTCGGCGGCTTCGCCCCGACCGTGTTCACCTTCAAGGACGGCCAGAAGGTCGAGGCCCAGGCCGCCGTGAGCCCGGACTCGGGCGCAGACGGCCGCGGCCTCTACAAGGGCTTCGGCCCGACCCCGTCGCCGACCGCGACCCCGGCCAAGACCACCACCCCCGGCGCGGCCACCCCCGGTGCCACCGCTCCGGCCCCCGGCGCCACCACCCCGGGCGCGCCGGCCACCGGTGCCGCCGTCCCGGCCGGCACCACCGCCCCGGCCGTCCCGGCCGCGCACTGACGCCGCACCCCGCCCCCGGCGGGCCCTCCAGGGCCCGCCGGAGC
>NZ_JBHVEU010000404.1:0-8246 GCF_042802075.1 Kitasatospora sp. NPDC057518 | reverse complement strand
AGGTAGGTACCGCCCGGTATGCCGACTTGCCCGACCCCGTCCCCAGCGGCCCACCGCCCCCGTACGCTTTCGTCAGCGCGTCGGCCCCGACGCGTCCTCGAACGGCGGCGAGGAGCGAAGCGAGTGCGGCAGACCGGACGGCAGTCCCGACGACCCGAGCGCCGCACCCCGCCGACCGCGTCGGAGCTGGCCAAGGTCCACGACCGCACCCTCGCCGACGCCGCCGCCCGGGAACTGGCCGTTCCCGCCCTCACCGAGGAGACCGGCGGCCCCGGCCTGCTCGAACCCCGCCCCGAGATCGGCGACTCCTGGGCCCGGCTGCGCCGCCTCGGCCTCGACCCCGACACCGGCGCCGCCGCCGTCCTGCTGGGCCCCGGCGAAATCGAACAGCGCCGCCGCACCAGCGGACTCGACGCCGTCCTGCCGGTGCTGCGCGAGACCCTGCTGGAGGTGGGCGGAGCGGCCCCGCTGCTGCTGGCCGTCGCCGACGCCGAGGGCCACGTGCTCTGGCAGGAGGGCGAACGCGGCCTGCGCCGCAGCGCCGACCGGATCGGCTTCATCACCGGCGCCCGCTGGATCGAGGAGAGCGTCGGCACCAACGGCATCGCGGTCGCGCTGCGCGCCCGGCGCCCGATGCACGTCCACTCCGCCGAGCACTACCTGCGCAGCCACCACGCCTGGACCTGCGTGGCCGCGCCGGTGCGCGACCCCGGGACCGGGCGGCTGGTCGGCGCCATCAACCTGAGCGGCCCGGCGCACAGCGTCCGCCCGTTCCTGATCCAGCTCACCGCCACCGCCGCCCGGCTCGCCGAGGCCGAGCTGCGCGCCCACCGGCTGGAGGCGCTGCACCAGCTGCGCGCCCTGGCCGCCCCGCTGCTCGCCCGGGTCGGCGGCCCGGCGCTGGTGGTCGACGCGGCCGGCTGGACCGCCGCCGCCGCCGGACTGCCGCCGCCCAGCCGGCTGCGGGTGCCCAGCGAGGGCTGGACCCCGGCCACCGTGCACTGGGTGCCCGGCCTCGGCGAGTGCGCGCTGGAGCCGCTCGCCGACGGCTGGCTGGTGCGCCCGGTCCGGCCGCCCGAGGAGGACGGCTCCGGCACGGTGACCGCCGAACAGGCCGAGGGTGCCCACCTGCGGCTCGACCTGCGCCGCCCGGACCGCCCCGAGCTGTCCGTCCGGGGCGCGGCCGACAGCTGGTCGCACCCGCTCAGCCCGCGCCACGCCGAACTGCTGCTCCTGCTCGCCACCGGACGCGAGGGCAGCACCGCCGCCCAGCTCGCCGAGGCGCTGTTCGGCGACGCGGGCCGGACGGTGACGGTCCGCGCCGAGCTGTCCCGGCTGCGCCGCTACCTGGGCGGGCTGCTGGCCCACCGGCCGTACCGGATCGCCGAGTCGGTGCTGGTCAGCGTGGACGGGCCGGACGACCCGTACGACCTGCTGCCCGCCTCCTCGGCCCCGGCCGTCCGGCGGCTGCGGGCCGCGCTGGCGGCGGGGACGGCCCGGTTGCCCGGCGCGCCGCCCCTCGCGCCGCCGTGCGCCGCCGGGCCGCCGGAGCGCCGCTGACGGTCTGTCCCGGCTTCCGGGGGCGGAGCCTCAGCCCTCGGCGAGCAGCGCGGCCAGCTCGGCGTCGGTGGGGCCGCAGTGGCGCTCCTGGTGCTCGGAGACCAGCGCGTAGGTGCGGTCCAGCCAGGCCTGCACCCGGGGCTTGGAGGCCTCCAGCAGCGCGCTGCCGTGCGGGGATTCGAGCGCCAGGTGCAGCGTCGAGCCGTGGCACGGGCAGTACGCCGGCCACAGTTTGACGTCGCCCTGCCCGCTCAGCGCGCGCAGGCCGTCGCGCAGCAGTTCGCGCGAGAACACCCAGTCCGCCTCGTCCGGCCGCCCCAGGTGGAAGGTCAGCAGCACCTCGTACGGGCGCGCGGCGGTGAACCGGAACCGGGTGCGCACCTCGCCGACCACCTCCTCGCCCAGCGAGATCCGCAGGATCAGCACCTCCTCCACCGCCGCCGGAGCGGCGGTGGAGACCTCCCCATCGCCGCCCGTGGGGGTGGCGGCGAGGGGTGCACTGGAGGCTGCGGACAGCGGGTCGGACGGCATGACGGTCTCTCCGGGACGGCGTGGGATGCCCTCAGCCTGCGTCACGCCCGGTACGGCGGGCAAGGGTTGCAAGGGGGTTGCAATAACCCCCGGCCGGGCCTTCCTTCCCTTGCCGGTGCTTATCAGACGGAGCGTCAACTTCCGTGTGGCGCACGGATGTCCGCGAAGTGGAGGGGGTGCGACCGGGCCGCGGCCGCCCGCTGGTACGCTCTCCCCTCTCCCCACGCGGGCCCGCGTGGAACCGGCCCTCCGCGGCCGGAGCCGGGCCCGGCGGCGGCGCGTGGGAGAATACGGCGACGCGACGGCGGCTTCGGGGAGGGAGGGGTCCGGTGGCTGTGCGCGAGGACACCGCGCGGGACGTGCAGCACGAGCCCGCACGGCAGGGTCGGCACGGGCGGCCGCGCCCGTTCGGCGGCCTGTTCCGGCTGCCCACCCTGCGCTTCTCCGGCGCCGCGATGGCGATGTCCACCGTGGTCGGCATCAGCATCGCGACCACCCTGCTGCTCAACGAACAGCAGGGGATCGGCCGCCGGGCCGGCGTCGCCCGGGTCGGCAGCACCCCGCCGCCCACGCCGGCCGCCACCGAGGAGGCCGAGGCGGTCTCGGCGCAGACCCCGACCGACAGCCCGTCGTCCTCCCCCGCCGCGAACCGGCCCTCGACGCACCCGTCCACGCACCGCTCGGTGGACCCCCCGGTCGCCGCCTCCCCGCCCGCGCCCCGCGCGACGGTCCCGGGCGCACCCCAGACCGGCGGCCAGGCCTCGGCCGGGCAGGACGCACCCGCCTCAGGCACCCAGCTCGCGGGCACCGAGGCCGGGCTGCTCGGCGCCACGGCCCCGGCCGGCCCCTCGCCCTCCCCTTCCGTCTCCGTCCCGGCCCCGGGCGCCAAGCAGCCCGGCTTCGGCCCGCCCACCCCCGGCCGCCCGGCGCCGCCGCCCGCCCTGCCCGTCCCCGACACCGACGGCGCGGCGGACACCGGCGACACCCCGGACACCGACGGCACCGATGGCACCGACGACAGCGCGGACACCGACCACGCGCTGACCGGCGCCGCCCGGGTCTCCCCGCTGGGCCGCGACGGCCTGCGCCACCAGCTCACCCTCGCGGCCACCGAGCCGGTCACCGCGTTCCAGGCCGAGTTCCGGCTCGTCCCGGGCGAGTCGGCCGCCGGCCCCGGCTCCGCCTGGACCGACCTGCCGGGCGCCGTGGTGACCGTCCAGCAGGAGCGCGGCACCCTCGTCTACCGCTTCACCACGCCGCCCGGCACCGACGTCCGGCCCGGCCGCTACACCTTCGGCGTCCGCGGCGCCCGTCCGGCGGCCGACCCGTCCGCCGTGGTGCGCAAGTCGGCCCCGGCGGAGAGCTGGAGCGTCTCCGCCTTCGCCCTCGACCGCCCCCGCGCGGTCGCGGCGCTCGGCTCCTTCGGCCCGCCTCCGCCGCCGCCGTCCGCCGAGCCGTACGCGCCCGGCAGCCCGGCCGCCACGCCGCTCGCCGCACCGGCGCCCACCCCGGCCGCGACCCCGACCGCCGCGGCCCGCTGAGCCGCCGACGGCCCGCAGCGGACGATCGTCCGACGATCCGACAGCCGGGCCCGCCGGACGGGCGCATCCCCGCACCCTCGTTCGTTACTGTGGGCAGCACCCGGCCCGGCGCCCCCAACGGCCCCGGCCGGGCCGCCGTTCCGCACCCGAGGAGGAGTCCGTGCCCACCGTCCTGACCCAAGGCGGCAACGCACCGCTGACCGCCGCGCGAGTGACCGTCGAGGTCACCGCGCCCAAGGCGCTGGACGTCTCCGGCCTGCTGCTGACCGATGCCGGAAAGGTCCGCTCGGACGACGACTTCGTCTTCTTCAACGCCCCGAACGGCCCCGGCGTCAGCCACCGCCCGGCCTCCGCCGGCACCCCCGACGCGATCACCGTCGACACCCGGGCCGTCCCGGCCGGGATCACCAAGATCGTGGTCACCGCGAGCCCCGCCGACCAGGTCTCCACCTTCGCCGGGACGGAGCCCACCGCCACCGTCCGCGACGCCGACACCGGCGAGGTGCTGGTCACCTTCACCCCGCCCCGGCTGGGCCTGGAGACCGCGCTCATCGTGGTCGAGGTCTACCAGCGGGGCGGCGCCTGGAAGGTGCGCGCGGTCGGCCAGGGCTACGCCGACGGCCTCGCGGGCATCGCCACCGACTTCGGCGTCACCGTCGACGACTCCCCGGCCCCCGCGCCCGCCGCCCCGGTGGCAGCAGCCGCACCGCCGGCCCCGCCGGCCCCGATGGACCGGACCATCCAGCTCCCGACCCCGCCGACCGCTCCGCCCGTGCCGCCCGCACCGGCGGCCTCCCCGATCGACCCGCGGATCGCCCTCGCCACCGGCCAGACCGCCGTCCCGGCCCCGCCCGCGGCTCCCCCGGCGCCCGCCGCGCCCCCGGCCCCGGCCGCCCCCGGCAAGGTCACCCTGGACAAGGGCCGGGTCAACCTGGTCAAGGGCAGCTCGGTCTCCCTGGTCAAGAACGGCCGCCCCTTCCTCTCCTCCGTCCGGATGGCCCTCGGCTGGAAGTCCGCCGCCCGCGGCCGCGACATCGACCTGGACGCCTCCTGCCTCGCCTTCGACGCCCGCCACAAGCGGCTGGAGACGGCCTGGTTCATGAAGCTGAGCATCTTCAACGGCGCGATCTCCCACTCCGGCGACAACCTGGTCGGCGGCGAGGGCGGCGACGACGAGGCGATCACCGTCCACCTGGAGGGCCTGCCGGCCGAGGTCCACGCGCTGGTCTTCGTCGTGAACTCCTTCTCCGGCCAGAGGTTCACCGAGGTGCGCGACGCCTACTGCCGCCTGCTGGACGCCCGGACGGAGGAGGAGCTGGTCCGCTTCGACCTCACCAACTCCGAGCCCCACACCGGTGTGATGATGTGCAAGCTGGTCCGCCGCCCGGGCGGCGAGTGGGAGATGACGGCGCTCGGCGAGTACGTCGACGGCAAGACCGCGCGGGCGATGATCGAGCCCGCCGCCGCGACGCTCTGACACCCGGCGTCACCGTCCCGCCCGTGGTTTCACCCTCCCGAGGCATCAAGTCGTCCACAGAGCGACTCGATTGACTCTCAGGAGGGTGAAACCGCACTCTCCCCCTATCCCCAGGAGGAGAGCCGTGCCACGCTTCCTGTCCCGCCTCGCCGTCGCCGGCACCGCCACCGTGCTCGCCGCCGGGCTGATCACCCCGACCACCTCCCAGGCCGCCGCCCGGCCGGGCACCCGCGCCGGCGCACTGAGCTGGACGGCCCTCGGCGACTCCTACACCGCCGGGGTCATCGAGGCCACCGGCGACGAGACCGCGCCCCGCGACGGCTGCGCCCGGACCGTCGACTCCTACCCCGAGATCATCCGCCGCGACCTCGGCTCCCTCGCCGACCTGCGGAACGTCAGCTGCAGCGGCGCCACCACCGACGGCGTCGACGTGACCGCGCAGGCCCCGCTCGGCCGCCCGCTCCCGCCGCTCGGCACCGACCCGAACGGCCCCTACCCGCCCGTCCCGCCGCAGATCGACGCCGTCGACCCGGCCACCGGGCTGGTCACCGTCGGGATCGGCGGCAACGACCTCGGCTTCGCCGAGATCCTCAAGAGCTGCATCGAACTCGGCGCCGTCCAGCTCGGCCGGGGCACGCCCTGCAAGGACAAGTTCGACGCGGGCCTGCCCGACCGCTTCGCCCGGCTGCGCAACGGCTACGACCGGATGCTGACCGCGCTGCACGCCAAGGCCCCGTCCGCCAGGATCCTCACCGTCGGCTACCCGCACCTCGTCCCCGAGAACGCCGGGCTCTGCCAGTTCGGCAACCTCCTGCAGTTCGGCACCTTCACCGGCGGTGACCTCGTCTGGGCCCGCACCGCGATCGTGGAACCGCTCAACGCGCTCGTCGCCCGGAGCACCGCCGCCCACGGCGACACCTTCGTGGACCTCTACCCCGCCAGCGCCGGCCACAGCGTCTGCGACGCCGACCACTGGCTGGACGGCGTGCTGACCAGCGTCCTCCCCCTCGAGTACGCCGTGGTGCACCCCAACGCCACCGGCCAGGCGCACACCGCCGCCCTGGTCGAGAAGGCCGTCCTCGGCGGTTGACCGGCCGCTCCGACCGAAAACCGCTGGCCCGCCCACCCCTCGAGCATCATCCTGGTCCGATGCCCCTGCCCACGCCCGCGCCCGTGCCCGCTCCCGTCCGCATCCGCGAAGCCGTCCCCGAGGACTGGCCGGACATCTGGCCGTTCTTCCACACCGTCGTCGCCGCCGGCGAGACCTTCCCCTACCCCCTGGACATGTCCTCCGAGCTGGGCCGGGAGTGGTGGATGCTCGCCGCCCCGAACCGCACGGTGGTCGCGGTGGACGGGGACGGGCGGATCCTCGGCACCGCCACCATGAGCCGCAACCGCCCCGGCAACGGCTCGCACGTGGCCAGCGCCAGCTACCTGGTCGACCCGGCCCACCACGGCCGGGGGATCGGGCGGGCCCTGGTCGAGTACACCCTCGACTGGGCCCGCCGCTCCGGCTTCCGCGCCATGCAGTTCAACGCCGTGGTCGCCACCAACCACCACGCCGTGCGGCTCTACGAGTCGCTCGGCTTCGAGATCGTCGGCACCGTCCCCGAGGCCTTCGACCACCCCGTGGACGGCTACGTCGGCCTGCACGTCATGTACCGCAAGCTGTAAGGCCGTTACCCCTGCTCCTACTCCTCGATCGCCCCGCCGATCCGCCGCAGGTGCCGCCGGAAGCTGTACGCCGGGTCGGCGGCGCGCCGCTCCAGGTACTCCTCGAAGGAGGTCTGCCGGCGCAGCGTGTCCCCGGAGGCGATCCGGGCGGCCTGCGCGCGCTCGGTCCGGGCGATCCCGCCGGCCGTCTCCAGCACCTCCGCGACCCGGTCGCCTGGCACGAACAGCACCCCGTCCGGGTCGGCGAACACCACGTCCTCCGCGCTCACCGGGTGCGGCCCGAACTTGGCCGTCAGCAGCGCCGCCGGCTCCCGGTCGTCCAACCGCACCGGGCCGAGCGGCAGCGCCCCGTAACTGAACACCGGCAGCCCGATCTCCCGCAGCTCGGGGGTGTCCCGGTGCAGCCCCCACACCACGATCCCGGCCACCCCGGCGGCCCGCGCCTCCAGCACCGCGAGGTCCCCGATGCAGGCCTCGTCGGTCCGCCCGCCGTTGTCGACCACCAGCACGTCCCCGTCCCGGGCCGCCCCGTACGCCTCCAGGAACACGTCCACGCTCCCGTAGTGCCGCACCGGCAGCACCCGCCCCGCCACCCGGGCCCCGGCCACCACCGCCCCCACCCCCGCCGGCGCCACCCGCACCCCCACCCCGAGCCGCACACAGGCATCCGCCACCAACGGCGTGGACAGCTCCGCGAAAGCCTTCAGCATCCCCAACTCCTCCACTCGAAAAGCCAGTTCACCAGCAGGAAGATCCTAGGCCCCGCCCCGAACTCACACCATCGAGTGACGATGACGCAGTCCCTGCCCCCGCTTGTGCCCACCGCGCATAGCCTTCCGACGCATCCGGTCGAGAGGTCGTTCATGAACACAACGGATAACGAGATCCTCCTCGAGCTGTTTCTCGCCCTGGACGCCCCCGAAGGCCTGAGGGCCGAACTCGTCAATGGCGAGATCCTCATCCGACTCCCCGTCGACGGCTACCACTGCCATCTCATCAGCGAGTTGACCGGCCAGGTGTGGCGCAAGTCGGCTACCGAAATGCAGATGTCGGAGAACAAGGGACTTCGCCTCGTCGCCAGCGGGCACCACCCTGCGGACCACGTCATCCCGGACGTCACATTCGCTCCCGAGGAACTCCGCCTCTTCCGGGGCGCACCGTCCTGGATGGAACCGGACGGCGTCGCCATGGTCGCGGAAGTGACCTCCGCCAAGCCCGACCAGGACCGCATCGCCAAGCGCCACTGCTACGCCCGGGCCGGCATCCCGCTCTACCTCCTCATCGACCGCGAGAAGTCCCAGGTCAGTCTGTTCGCCAAGCCGCACCGCGACGAGTACACCGAGGTGCACCTCGCCGCCTTCGGCGAACCGCTCGCGCTCCCTGCCCCGTTCGACTTCGACCTCGACACGAAGCCGTTCCTCTGACGTCGACAACGCGCGACGGCCCGCACCCCCCGTCAGGGG
>NZ_JBHVEU010000403.1:0-8271 GCF_042802075.1 Kitasatospora sp. NPDC057518 | reverse complement strand
CTGACGTAGTCCGTCGTAACGATCGATAGAGGTTGAAGACCGTGAGCACTCCTGTCATCGGCGTCCTCGCCCTCCAGGGCGACGTCCGCGAGCACCTGGTGGCGCTGGCCGAGGCCGACGCGCTCGCCCGTCCGGTGCGCCGCGCCGAGGAGCTGGCCGAGGTCGACGCGCTGGTGATCCCCGGCGGCGAGTCCACCACCATGTCCAAGCTGGCGCTGCTGTTCGGCGTGATGGAGCCGCTGCGCGAGCGGGTCGCCGACGGGATGCCGGTCTACGGCACCTGCGCGGGCATGATCATGCTGGCGGACAAGATCCTGGACGGCCGCGACGACCAGCAGACCGTCGGCGGCATCGACATGACGGTGCGCCGCAACGCCTTCGGCCGCCAGAACGAGTCCTTCGAGTCCGGGATCGAGTTCGCGGGCCTGGACGACGCGCCGGTGCACGGCGTCTTCATCCGCGCCCCCTGGGTCGAGGGGGTCGGCGCGGGCGTCAAGGTGCTGGCCGAGCTGCCCGCCGCGGACGGGCCGGAGAGCCGGATCGTCGCCGTGCGCCAGGGCAACCTGCTGGCCACCTCCTTCCACCCCGAGCTGACCGGCGACCACCGGGTCCACGCGTACTTCGTGCGGATGGTCGAGGAGCACCTCGCCGGTCGGTAGACCGCCGCCCACCGTGTGCGCCCCACCGCCGGCGACACCGGTAAGATCTCATCTGTTCATTTCCCTTTGGCGACGTAAAGGAGCTGGCGATGTCCGGCCACTCTAAGTGGGCTACCACCAAGCACAAGAAGGCCGTGATCGACGCCAAGCGCGGCAAGCTCTTCGCCAAGATGATCAAGAACATCGAGGTGGCGGCGCGCACCGGCGGACCCGACCCGGCGGGCAACCCGACCCTCTACGACGCCATCCAGAAGGCGAAGAAGAGCTCGGTCCCGATCGACAACATCAACCGCGCCGTCAAGCGCGGTGGCGGTCTGGAGGCCGGCGGCGCCGACTACCAGACCATCATGTACGAGGGCTACGGCCCGAACGGTGTCGCGGTCCTGATCGAGTGCCTCACCGACAACCGCAACCGCGCCGCCTCCGACGTGCGCGTCGCGATGACCCGCAACGGCGGCTCGATGGCCGACCCGGGCTCGGTCTCGTACCTGTTCACCCGCAAGGGTGTCGTCATCGTCCCCAAGGCCGACGGCGTGGACGAGGACAAGCTGTTCGAGGTCGTCCTGGACCAGGAGCCGGAGGAGATCAACGACCTCGGCGACTCGTTCGAGATCGTCTCCGAGGCCTCGAAGATGGTCGCCGTGCGCACCGCGCTGGTCGACGCCGGCGTCGACTACGACTCGGCCGAGGCCAACTTCCTCCCCAGCATGCAGGTCGAGCTGGACGTCGACGGCGCCCGCAAGATCCTGAAGCTGATCGACGCGCTCGAGGACAGCGACGACGTGCAGAACGTCTTCGCCAACTTCGACATCTCCGACGAGGTCGGCGCGCAGCTCGACGCCGAGTGATCACCGCCCAGTGATCGTCGGTGGGTGACCGGCCCCACTGCCCGGCCCGGTGGTCCCTGGACCACCGGGCCGGTGTCGTCGGCGGGGTTGTCGGACCCGGGCGGTAGCCTGCGGAGGTCCTTCGTGGCGAGTGGTAGGGAGACGGGCGAGTGGTGCGGGTACTGGGCGTGGACCCGGGGCTGACCAGGTGCGGGGTCGGCGTGGTCGAGGGCACGCCGGGCCGGCCGCTGCGGATGGCCGGGGTCGGCGTGGTGCGCACCCCCGCCGAGGCGGAGATCGGGGAGCGGCTGCTCCAGGTCGAGCAGGGCATCGAGGCCTGGCTGGACGAGCACCGGCCCGACCTGGTGGCCGTCGAGCGGGTCTTCGCCCAGCACAACGTCCGCACCGTGATGGGCACCGCCCAGGCCAGCGCCGTCGCGATGCTCTGCGCCACCCGGCGCGGCATCCCCGTCACCCTGCACACCCCCAGCGAGGTCAAGGCCGCCGTCACCGGCTCCGGCCGGGCCGACAAGGCGCAGGTCACCGCCATGGTGCAGCGCCTGCTGCGGCTGGACGCGCCGCCCAAGCCCGCCGACGCCGCCGACGCGCTGGCGCTGGCCATCTGCCACATCTGGCGCGGCGGGGCGACCAACCGGCTGGAGGCCGCCGTCCGGGCCGCCCGCGCCACCTCCCGCTCCACTCTTCCGAAAGGCACCGTCCGATGATCGCCTTCGTGCAAGGGCCCGTGGCGGCCGTCTCCTCCGGGATCGCGGTGGTCGAGGTCGGCGGGGTCGGCATGGCCGTGCAGTGCACCCCGAACACCCTGGCCGGGCTGCGGCTGGGCGAGCCGGCCCGGCTGGCCACCTCGCTGGTGGTCCGGGAGGACTCGCTGACCCTGTTCGGCTTCGCGGACGACGATGAGCGCGCCGTGTTCGAGATCCTCCAGGCCGCGCCCGGCGTCGGCCCCAAGCTGGCGCAGGCGATCCTGGGCGTGCACAGCCCCGACGCGCTGCGCGCCGCGATCGCGGGCGGCGACGAGAAGGCGCTGGTCGCGGTGCCGGGCATCGGCAAGGCCAAGGCGGCCAAGCTGCTGCTGGAGTACAAGGACAAGCTCGGCGCCCCGCACGGGGCGGTGCCCGCGCAGAAGCCGGTCGCGAGCGGCCCGGCGCCGTGGAGCGAGCAGCTGCACTCCGCGCTGACCGGCCTCGGCTACGCCCCGCGCGAGGCGGACGAGGCGGTCGCGGCCGTCACCCCGGAGGCCGAGGCGCAGGCGGTGACGGACGTCGGCGCCCTGCTCAGGCTCGCCCTGCGCGGCCTCAACCGTGCCCGCTGACCAACTGACGATCTGTCCTTTTGTCGACACCGGAGACTCTGGAGCCCGCGACGATGTACGACCCGGAACCCACCGACCGGCTGGTCACGGCCGCCGCCGACGGTGAGGACCAGGCGGTGGAGGCGGCGCTGCGCCCCAAGCTGCTGGACGAGTTCATCGGCCAGGAGCGGGTGCGCGAGCAGCTGTCGCTGGTGCTCCAGGCCGCCCGCCAGCGCGGCAGCGCGCCCGACCACGTGCTGCTGAGCGGCCCGCCCGGGCTCGGCAAGACCACCCTGTCCATGATCATCGCCGCCGAGCTGGGCGCCCCGATCCGGATCACCTCCGGCCCGGCCATCCAGCACGCGGGGGACCTCGCGGCGATCCTCTCCTCGCTCACCGAGGGCGAGGTGCTCTTCCTCGACGAGATCCACCGGATGTCCCGGCCGGCCGAGGAGATGCTCTACATGGCGATGGAGGACTTCCGGGTCGACGTGATCGTCGGCAAGGGCCCGGGCGCCACCGCCATCCCGCTGGAGCTGCCGCCCTTCACCCTGGTCGGCGCCACCACCCGGGCCGGCCTGCTGCCGCCCCCGCTGCGCGACCGCTTCGGCTTCACCGGGCACATGGAGTTCTACGCCCCGGCCGAGCTCCAGCGGGTGGTGCACCGCTCGGCCGCGCTGCTGGACGTGGAGATAGACCCGGCCGGCGCGGCCGAGATCGCCGGGCGCTCGCGCGGCACCCCGCGCATCGCCAACCGGCTGCTGCGCCGGGTCCGCGACTACGCCCAGGTCCGGCACGACGGCGTGGTCGACGCCGGGATCGCCGCCCAGGCGCTGGACGTCTACGAGGTGGACGCCCGCGGGCTGGACCGGCTGGACCGCGCGGTGCTGGACGCGCTGCTGCGGCTGTTCGGCGGCGGTCCGGTCGGTTTGTCGACACTGGCGGTCGCCGTGGGTGAGGAGTCGGAGACGGTCGAGGAGGTCGCCGAGCCCTTCCTGGTCCGCGAGGGCCTGCTCGCCCGCACCCCGCGCGGCCGGATCGCCACCGCGGCCGCCTGGCAGCACCTCGGCCTGACCCCGCCGGTCCAGACCACTCGCGGGCGTGTTCCGGCGCAGTCGGAGCTGTTCCCCGCCGACGAAAGTTGACCGCCATCGGCTGAACGGGTGAGTCGGGCCGGTCGGTTCCCGGCCGGTGCTCCCGTGGTGGCGCACGGGGGAGCCGGGAGTGGCGTCCGGGGAAACTGTGCAGGCGGAGGGTCGCCACTTTCGGCGGCATGATGCGATGCTTGGCGTTGTCCGATCGATTCGGGGTCGCCTAGACTCCGCCGGACCGCCCCTCTCACCTGACGGGCCGACCAATACCACACAGGCCGCCGGCCGGCGGCCCGTAAAGGACCCTGGCTGCAGTGAACCTCATCATCCTTCTCCTCCCGATCATCGCGATCGTGCTCATGTTCCGGTCGCAGAAGAAGCGCCAGTCGCAGATGCAGCAGATGCAGACGGCGCTGGAGCCGGGGGCCGGTGTGCGCACCATCGGCGGTCTGTACGCCCAGGTGAAGGCGGTCAACGACGAGACCGTCGAGCTGGAGATCGCGCCCGGCGTGGTCACCCACTTCACCAAGAGCGCCATCGCGGCCGTCCTGGACCCCCAGGAGTACGACGCGATCATCAACGGCCGCCCCGCCGATGACGAGCTGCCCGAGCCGGAGGCCGAGGAGGCCGACGCCGAGCCGGTCGAGGACAAGCCGCTGTCGCTCTCCAAGGACAGCGCCGAGAAGGGCGACGTCGAGGGCGGGGCTCCCGCGAGCAAGTAGTACGGACGGGCAACCCGCCCGGCCGCGCGGCACAGTGCCGCGAGCCCACAGGACCTCAGGGCCGCAGAACCGCCGGACCCCTGTCCCGCCACGAGCCGGACGGGGGTCCGGTCGGGGAAGTGGCATGGACAGGGAGAAACGAGCAAGGTGGCAACACCCAAGTCGCGCCCGCGCGACGGCTACCCAGGGCGGGCGCTGGCCCTCATCCTGGTCGTCACCGTCGGACTGGTCGCCCTCATGTTCGGGACGGGCACCACCAAGCCCCGGCTCGGGATCGATCTCGCCGGTGGCACCAGCATCACGCTGACCGCGAAGTCGACCGACCCCAAGGCGATCACCAAGTCCAACATGGACATCGCCACCGGGATCATCGAGCGCCGCGTCAACGGTATGGGTGTCTCCGAGGCGGAGGTCCAGACCCAGGGCGACAACACGATCATCGTGAACATCCCCAAGGGTGGGAACCAGCAGAACGCGGCGGACCAGGTGGGTACCACCGCCAAGCTGTTCTTCCGTCCGGTCCTGGCCGTGGCGCCCAGCGGCGTCACCGCCCCGGCTCCCACGGGCACCCCGTCCGCCGCCGCCACCGGCACCCCGGGCGCGACCCCGCCCGCCGCCACGGCCGGCACCCCGTCCCCGGGCGCGAGCGCCACCAAGCAGGGTCGCCCCGAGAGCGAGGCGCTGGCCGCCGAGGGCGCCAGCCCGACCGCCGCGGCCACCGGCGCGAGCACCGCGCCCACCGCCCCCGCCACCGGCGCCCCGAGCGCCGCGGCCACCCCGCCGAGCGCCGCCGACCTCAGCGCCGCGATGACCCAGGGCACCGTGCCGCCGGAGCTGAGCGCCGCGTTCGCCGCCCTCGACTGCTCCAAGCCCGAGGTCCGCACCGCCCAGACCGGCCCCGACGACAAGGCCGTCGTCGCCTGCTCGCAGAAGCCCGAGAACGGCTACTACGAGAAGCTCGCCCTCGGCCCCGTCGCCGTGAAGGGCTCGGACGTCTCCAAGGCGCAGCCGACCCTCGACACCCAGACGGGTGCCGGCTGGCAGGTCCAGCTGCAGTTCAACGGCAACGGCACCGACGACTTCACCAAGGTCACCGGCCAGCTCGCCACCCAGGCCCCGCCGAACAACCAGTTCGCGATCGTCCTGGACAACCAGGTCGTCTCGCACCCCGAGGTCAAGAACGCGATCCCCGGCGGCAGCGCCGTGATCACCGGCCGCTTCACCCAGGCCGAGGCGCAGGACCTGTCCAACGTGCTCGGCTACGGCGCCCTGCCGCTGGAGTTCGTCAAGAGCGACATCACCACCGTCTCCCCGGCGCTCGGCAGCGACCAGCTCAAGGCCGGCCTGGTGGCCGGCGCGATCGGCATGCTGCTGGTGGTCGCCTACTCGCTGGTCTACTACCGCGGCCTCGGCCTGGTCTCGATCGCCGGTCTGCTCGTCTCGGCGGCCCTGACCTACTCGATCATGAGCCTGCTCGGCAACGCGATCGGCTTCGCGCTGAACCTGCCGGCGGTCTGCGGTGCGATCGTCGCGATCGGTATCACCGCCGACTCCTTCATCGTGTACTTCGAGCGCATCCGCGACGAGGTCCGCGAGGGCGCCCCGCTGCGCCCGGCGGTCCAGCGGGCCTGGCCGCGCGCCCGGCGCACCATCCTGGTCTCGGACTTCGTGTCCTTCCTCTGTGCCGCCGTCCTCTACGTGGTCTCGGTCGGCAAGGTCCAGGGCTTCGCCTTCACCCTGGGTCTGACCACCGCGCTCGACGTCGTGGTGATCTTCCTCTTCACCAAGCCGCTGATCACGCTGCTGGCCCGCCGCAAGTTCTTCCTGAACGGCCACCCGTGGTCCGGCCTGGACCCGAAGCGACTGGGCGCCCGCCCGCCGCTTCGCAGCAGCCGTCGCCGTAACCCCTCCTCTGCCGCCGTGAAGGAGGCCTGACACCGTGTCACGCTTCTCCAGCCTGGGCCACCGGCTCTACCAGGGCGAGGTCAGCTTCGACTTCGTCGGTCGCCGCAAGCTCTGGTACTCCATCTCCGGCGTGATCGTGCTGGTCGCGGCGATCGGCCTGGCCATGGGCCTGCACCTGGGCATCGAGTTCAAGGGCGGCTCGGTCTACACCGTGGCCAAGCCCGGCCTGACGGTCTCCCAGGCGCAGGAAACCGCCGACGGGGTCGTCTCCTCGCACCCGCTGGTGCAGTCGACCGACAACGGCAAGATCCGCATCCAGGTCAGCACCGAGGAGCCGAAGAGCTCCGACGAGATCCGCTCCGAGCTCTCCCAGAAGCTCGGCGTGCCGCTGGACACCGTCGAGGCCCAGGTGATCGGCCCCAGCTGGGGCAAGCAGATCTCCCAGAAGGCGCTCACCGGCCTGGTCGTCTTCATGGTCCTGGTGACGGTCTACCTGGCGATCGCCTTCGAGTGGCGGATGGCGCTGGCCGCGCTGGTCGCCCTCATCCACGACCTCCTGATCACCATCGGCGTGTACGCCCTGGTGGGCTTCGAGGTCACCCCGGGTACGGTGATCGGCTTCCTGACGATCCTCGGTTACTCCCTCTACGACACGGTCGTCGTCTTCGACACCGTGAAGGAGAACACCAAGGGGATCACCAAGCAGAACAAGCTCACCTACAGCGAGGCCGCCAACGCGGGCCTCAACCAGACCCTGGTGCGCTCGCTCAACACCACCGTGGTGGCGCTGCTTCCGGTCGCCGCGCTGCTGTTCATCGGCGGCGGCTTCCTGGGCGCCGGCACCCTGAACGACATCTCGCTCGCGCTGTTCATCGGTCTCGCGGCCGGTGCCTACTCCTCGATCTGCGTCGCCACCCCGCTGCTGGCGCAGCTCAAGGAGGAGCAGCCGGAGATGAAGGCGCTGCGCAAGCGGGTCCTCCAGCACCGGGCCTCGGCCGCCGCCAAGGCGGAGGCCGGGGACGCCGTCACGGCGGACGGGGAGCCGGACGACGAGGAGCAGCCTGCGGGTATGGTCGGACAGCGTGGCCGCTCGGCCGGCACCCGTGCCAAGGGCCGTCCGTCCACCAAGCGCTGAACCCGACCACGAACCCGAGGAACCCACCGTGACCACCGCCGACACCGCACTGGCCGAGCTGCTGAACAGCCGGATCCGGGACGTCCCGGACTACCCGAAGCCGGGTGTGCTGTTCAAGGACATCGCGCCGCTGCTCGCCGACGCCGAGGCCTTCGGCGCCCTCACCCGGGCGCTGGCGGACCGGGCCGCGGAGCTCGGTGCGACCAAGGTCGTGGGCCTGGAGGCGCGCGGCTTCGTGCTGGCGGCCCCGGCGGCCTTCGCGGCCGGGCTCGGCTTCGTGCCGATCCGCAAGCAGGGCAAGCTGCCCGGCGAGGTGTTCCGGCGCTCGTACGAGCTGGAGTACGGCTCGGCGACGCTGGAGGTGCAGTGCGACGCCTTCACGCCCGGTGAGCGGGTGCTGGTGGTGGACGACGTGCTGGCCACCGGTGGCACCATCGGCGCCTCGCTGGACCTGGTGAAGGAGGCCGGGGCCGAGCTGGCGGGCGTCGTGGTGCTGATGGAGCTGGGCTTCCTGGACGGCCGCGAGCGGCTGGCCGGGCACCTGGGCGGCGCTCCGCTGGAGACGCTGGTCACGGTCTGAGGGACCCGTCGGGAGGACGGCGGTCGGGACATCCGACCGC
>NZ_JBHVEU010000402.1:0-8287 GCF_042802075.1 Kitasatospora sp. NPDC057518 | reverse complement strand
GCTCCCCGGTGTGGGGAGCCGCCCCCGAGCGGCGGTCTTAGCGGGCGCCACCGGCGGCACCGCGGCGGATGCCCAGGCGGTCGACGAGCGTACGGAAGCGCTCGATGTCCTTCTTGGCCAGGTACTGCAGCAGGCGGCGGCGCTGGCCGACCAGGATCAGCAGGCCACGACGCGAGTGGTGGTCGTGCTTGTGGGTCTTGAGGTGCTCGGTCAGGTCCGAGATACGACGGGAGAGCATGGCCACCTGGACCTCGGGGGAACCGGTGTCGCCCTCCTTCTGGCCGAACTCGGCGAAGATCTGCTTCTTGACGTCAGAGGCGAGAGCCACTGCAACTCCTTCAGGGTCTACCGAGCGGTCCTGGTCGACAACACAGGACTCATCGAGAACTCGGTGTCGCGGGCGCGGCCGGCGGTCGTCGGCCCACGGGGGGCGGACACACGGCTGCGCTCGAAGGCCAAGCGTACCAGTGCCGCCCACCCGGCCGTTCGGCGGTCGGGCGGGCGGCTCCGGGGACGGTTCCGGGGCCTCCGCGGGCGGCTCCGGGGGGCCTGCGGTCAGCTGGTGGCGCCGCGGACCAGCCGGTAGACGTCCAGGACGGCGAGCGCCAGCGGGACGAGCGAGATCAGGGTGAGGCTGTCCACCAGGTCCAGGATGCGCCCCCAGAACGGGGAGACCCCGAGCCGCGGCACCACCAGGGCGATCGCGGTGAGCAGCGCGGCGCCGAAGGCGATCGAGGCGGTCAGCCAGATCGTGCGCAGGTCGAGTTCGGTGGTGGAGCCGGCCGCCCGCAGGAAGAACTGCGGGGTGTGCAGGGACAGCCCGACGATCAGCAGGCTCAGGCCGAGCAGGCCGGCCACGGTGAGGCTGAGCACCTGCGCGGTGTAGCGGAACAGCCGGGCGCGCAGCATGGTGGTCAGGCCCAGGGCGAGCGCGAGCACCTCGGGGAAGGTCTCGTCGGTGAAGCCGAGGACGGCGCAGGCGCCGACCACGACCGCGGCGCAGCCGCCGACCAGGCCGACCAGCACCTCGTGCCCGCGGCGGGCCTGGTGCGCGATCCGCTCGTACTGGACGGCCTCGGCGCGCTCGGCCTCCTCGTCGTAGTCGCGGCTGCGGGTGCGGGTCTGGCCGGGGGCGCTGAAGCCGACCGGCAGCCGGGCGAACCGGGCGGAGAGGCTGGGCAGGAAGCCGACCACGGCGACGGCGGCGACGCCGGTGACGGCGGCGATGTGCCCGGCCGGGGTCTCCGGCAGCAGGACGGCCGCGAAGGTGGCGAGCGCGCCGGCGGTGGAGACCAGGGCGGCGGCGACGAACACCGCGTCCTTCTCCGGCAGCAGGCCGGCCAGCAGTACGGAGACCACCAGGGCGGCGACGCAGCCGACCAGGAACTGGAGCCGGCCGGGGCCGTCCCCGAGGTGGGCGACGGCGATCACGCCGCTGCCGCCGATCATGGCGTGCGGCAGCGCGCCGAGGCCGAGCGCGACGGCCGCGTGGGCGTCCTGGTAGACCCGGGCGCGGACCCCGGCGAGCGCGGTGAGCACGACGGCGGTGACGCCGGCCAGCACGCCGGGCAGGCCGTGCATGTCGTGGCGCAGGTCGGAGAACCAGAGCGCGAAGCCGAGCAGGGTGAGCAGCACCCCGGCGCCGATCAGGCCGAAGCCGCGCATCAGCTCGGCTGTCCAGAACCGGCGGTCGGCCTCGACGGCGCTGGCGATCGCGTCGGCGACGTCGTCGTAGACGGCCGGCGGGAGCGACTCGGCGAAGGGGCGCAGCGCCAGCAGGTCGCCGTCGCGGACCTGCTGGGCGGCCAGCGGCAGCCCGCTGTCGAGCACCGTGCCGTCCCGGCGGACCAGGTGGAAGCCGGTGGGGGTGCCGTCGGGCTGGCTCTGGTTGGCCAGCCGCAGCACCTCGGGGTAGACGTCCGCGAGCGGGACGTCCTCGGGCAGGGCGACGTCGATCCGGCGGTCCGGGGCGACGACGGTCACCCGGCAGTAGCCGGTGGCGGCCGCGGTGCTCACGCCCCCACCCCGCTTCGCCCGGCAGGCGCTCCGCCCACTGCGCGGTGTTCGATGATGAGCTCGCTCCGCTCACTCATGCCCGCACCTCGATCCTTCGACGCACGTGGCGCTCCCCCTTGTTGACGGTGCCGAGGCCCGGCGGCGCTCGGTGTTGCTGTGGAACCGGCCCGACCGGGCCGCGAGTTGGCGCGGCGTTACCCTACCCGTTCGGTTCGTGTCCGGTGCCGGTGCGTACCGGGCCCTGGCGGGCGGTGCGGGGGCGACCGTTAGGATCGGCGCCTGCGCAGAGGTACGGGGGCTGCGCTGGGTGGGGCGTCCCCAGTCACCGGATTCCCGTACGGAGCGTGCGCAAGTCACGTGAGGGCTGATGCCGAAGTGATCGATCGACGCCGCGGGGTGGATGACACATGGGTGTGATCACGGTCAAGCGACCGGCCAGGGCGTATCCGCCCACCGTGCCGGACGAACCGGTGGAGCTGGTGAGCCCGCCCGAACTGCCCCGGCAGGGCGGCGAGGACTGGCTGATGAGCATCCTGCCGATGCTGGGCATGGGCGGATCGGCGGTGTTCTTCTTCTCGCCGGGGGCCGCCGCACCCATGAAGATCATGGGCGGTCTGATGATCGCCTCGACGGTCGGCATGGTGCTGGCGCAGATCGTCCGGGCCCGCAAGGGCGGCTCGACCGCGATGGCGGACGAGCGGCGCGACTACCTGAAGTACCTCCAGCAGACCCGCCGCCAGGTGCGCCGCACGGCGGAGCGCCAGCGCGGCGCGCTGCTGTTCCTGAACCCGGCCCCGGACCAGCTCTGGTCGATCGTCGAGGACGGCCGCCGGCTGTGGGAACGGCGCACCGGGGACGGCGACTTCGCGCAGATCCGGGTGGGCCTCGGGCCGGTGCAGCTGTCCACGCCGCTGGTGGCGCCGCAGACCGCGCCGATGGACGAGCTGGAGCCGCTGTCGGCGGCCGCGATGCACTCCTTCCTGAAGGCGCACGGCACCCTCCAGGACCTGCCGCTGGCGGTCTCGCTGCGGGCGTTCTACCACATCACGGTGTGCGGGGACCCGGACTCGGTGTACGGGAACGTGCGCGCGATGATCGCCCAACTGACCACCCTGCACTCGCCGGACGACCTGATGGTGGCGGTCGCGGCCGCGCCCGGTGCGGCCGAGGAGTGGGAGTGGACCAAGTGGCTCCCGCACAACCAGCACCGCAAGGAGGCCGACGGCGCGGGCTCGCGCCGGCTGTTCGCCGCCGACCTGGGCGACCTGGAGTACCTGCTCCAGGACGAGCTGGCCGGCCGCCAGCGCTTCGTGCGGGAGGTGGCCCCGCCGGCCGACCAGCCGCACCTGGTGGTCGTCATGGACGGCGCCGGGGTGCCGCACGACTCGCTGCTGGCGAGCCCGGAGGGCGTGCAGGGCGTGACGGTCATCGAGGTGGTGCCGGGCGAGGTCGACGAACCCAGCGGGCACCTGATGGTGACGGTCAACGCCGAGGAGCTGGTGCTCCGCTCGGCCTCCGGCGCGACGTACACCGGCAAGCCGGACCTGCTCTCGGTGTGGCAGTCCGAGGCGCTGGCGCGGCAGTTGGCGCCGTACCGGATCTCGGCCGGCGGGGACGACGAGCCGCTGCTGTCCAACCTCGACTTCACCGACATGATGAGCTCGGGCGACCCGGGCTCCTTCGACGTGGCCCGCAGCTGGCGCCCGCGCGCCCAGCACGAGCGGATGCGGGTGCCGATCGGCGTCGGCGCCAACGGCGAGCACGTCTACCTGGACATCAAGGAGGCCGCGCTGGAGGGCATGGGCCCGCACGGCCTGTGCGTCGGCGCGACCGGTTCCGGCAAGTCGGAGCTGCTGCGCACGCTGGTGCTGGCGCTGGCGATGACCCACTCCTCGGAGATCCTGAACTTCGTCCTCGCCGACTTCAAGGGCGGTGCGACCTTCTCCGGCATGGCGGACATGCCGCACACCTCCGCGGTGATCACCAACCTGGAGGGCGAGCTCACCCTGGTCGACCGCATGCGCGACGCGATCGAGGGCGAGCTGCACCGCCGCCAGGAGCTGCTGCGCTCGGCGGGCAACTACGCCAACATCCACGAGTACGAGCGGGCCCGGGCGGCCGGCGCGGCGCTGGACCCGCTGCCCTCGCTGGTGCTGATCATCGACGAGTTCTCCGAACTCCTCAGCGCCAAGCCCGACTTCATCGAGATGTTCATCCAGATCGGCCGGATCGGCCGCTCGCTGGGCGTGCACCTGCTGCTGGCCTCGCAGCGCCTGGAGGAGGGCAAGCTGCGCGGCCTGGACACCTATCTGTCGTACCGGATCGGTCTGCGCACCTTCTCGGCCGCGGAGTCCCGGGCGGCGATCGGCGTGCCGGACGCGTACCACCTGCCGCCGGTGCCGGGTGTCGGCTACCTGAAGTTCGGCGAGGACGTGATGGACCGGTTCAAGGCCGCCTACGTCTCGGGGCCGTACCGGGCGCCGGGGCAGCAGCGGTCGACCGGCGGGCGACGGGTCGACACCCGCCCGGTGGAGTTCACCGCCGCCTTCGTGGACCTCCCGGACCCGGTGGAGGTGGAGGTCGTACCGCAGGCCCCGGAGCAGGACGACGCGCTGGTGGACACCGTCCTGGACGTGTTCGTCCAGCGGATGGCCGGCCAGGGCCCGGCCGCGCACCAGGTCTGGCTGCCGCCGCTGGAGGAGGCGCCGAGCATGGACCACCTGCTGCCGCCCCTGCAGGTCGTGCCGGAGCGCGGGCTGACCGCGCCCGGCTACCCGGCGGGCCGGCTGCGGGCGCCGATCGGCATCGTCGACCGGCCGCGCGAGCAGAAGACGGACATCCTGGAGGTCGACTACGCGGGGGCGGCCGGCCACGGTCTGATCGTGGGCGGCCCGCGCTCCGGCAAGTCGACCGTGGTGCGCACCATGGTGGCCTCGTTCGGCCTCACCCACACCCCGCTGGAGGTGCAGTTCTACCTGCTCGACTTCGGCGCGGGCAGCTTCCAGTCGCTGGGCGGGCTGCCGCACGTCGGCGGGGTGGCCGGGCGCCTGGACGTGGACAAGGTGCGCCGGATGGTCTCCGAGGTGCACGGGGTGCTCAACCGGCGCGAGGAGCTGTTCCGGGCCGCCGGGATCGACACCATCGCCACTTACCGGGCCCGCCGGGCGGCCGGCCAACTGCCGGACGAGGCCTTCGGCGACGTCTTCCTGGTGATCGACGGCTGGAACACCTTCAAGCAGGAGTTCGAGGGCCTGGAGCCGGTGATCGGCGACATCGCCCAGCGCGGCCTCGGCTACGGCGTGCACCTGGTGATCACCGCGGCCCGGTACGCCGAGGTGCGCCCGGCCCTGAAGGACCTGCTGCAGAACCGGACCGAGCTGAAGCTCGGTGACGCGATGGAGTCCGAGGTCGACCGCCGGGTGGCGCAGAACGTCCCGTCGCTGGCCGGGCGCGGCATCACCCCGGAGCGGCTGCACTTCCTGTCCGGCCTGCCCCGGCTGGACGGCTCCTCCTCGGTGGAGGACCTCCAGAACGGCGTGGCCGGGCTGGTCGCCGCCGTCGACGGGGCCTGGACCGGCCCGCGCGCCCCGCAGGTGCGGATGCTGCCGGCCGTCCTGGACGGCCACGCGCTGCCGAAGGGCTTCGAGCACCCGGAGCGCGGCGTCGCCTTCGGCGTGGACGAGGCGGAGCTGGCACCGGTCTTCGTCAACTTCGAGACCGACCCGCTGTTCATCGTCTTCGGCGACACCGAGTCCGGGAAGTCGGCGGTGCTGCGGATGCTGATCAAGCAGATCACCGAGCGGTACACCCCGGACCAGGCCGGCATCGTGGTCGGCGACTACCGGCGCGCGCTGCTCGGCACCGTGCCGCCGGAGTACCTGGTGGAGTACGCGGCCGCGCAGCCGGCCATGGCGGCCATCGTGGACATGCTGCGCGGCGCCTGCTCGCGCCGCCTGCCGGGCCCGGACGTGACCGCCGAGCAGCTGCGCAACCGCAGCTGGTACAGCGGCAAGGACATGTTCGTGATCGTCGACGACTACGAGCTGGTCGCGACGAGCTCGGGCAACCCGCTGGCCCCGCTGGCCGAGTTCCTGCCGTTCGCCCGCGACATCGGCCTGCGGGTGATCGTGGCCCGCAGCGCGGGCGGCGCCGGCCGCTCGCTGTACGAGCCGGTGCTGCAGCGGATGCGCGAGCTCGGCGGCCAGGGCGTGATCCTCTCCGGCAACCGGGACGAGGGCGCGCTGCTGGGGACGGTCAAGCCGCAGGCGCTGCCGCCGGGCCGCGCCGTCTTCGTGTCACGCCGCGTGACCAGCGGGCAGATGGTCCAGACGGGCTGGCTGCCGGTGGCGTAGCCGCGCCGGCCGTCACGGACGGTGAGCGAAGGGGTCGGACTCGTGGAGTCCGGCCCCTTCGGCGTCCCGGGTTCCGAAACGTTACCTAGATCTTTCCGGGCGGGGGCTGCGGTTCCCGTACCCCGCCGGGGAGTTGCCGGGCGTCTCAGGGGCACCTGGGCGTATCACCGCTCACTCGAAGTACGACCTTGGAATCGCGGTCCGCCCTCTTTGTTCACCTTCGATTCAATTGCCATGTGGCCAAAGTAACAAGTCGGACAAAGCTGGCAATGACCGAACGTGATCATCGGATCGTATGTCTATGCCGTTCGCCGCAACGGATTCCGAAGCAGTTCCGGCGTTGACGCGATCAATACGCCCAAGGTTCCATGGCGGCCAGGGAGCGCCTGGAACCGGACACCGAGCAACCAGCCAGCGGAGGCGATACCGCTCCCACCCCAGCACCGCACAGAGCCGATCGGAAGCCACATGACCGACACGCTTCGCCCGCCACAGACCGTAGCCGCCCCCGCGGCCGAGGCGGCAGCGCCCCAACAGCTCAAGCGCTCGATCGGCGTCGTGGGCGGCACCCTGCTCACGCTGTCCTGCGTCACCCCCGCCTCGACGCTCTTCGTGATCGTGCCGGAGCTGTTCTCCAGCATCGGCAGCGCCACCGCGCTGGCCATCGCGATCGGCACCGTGCTCTGCGTCGCGGTCGCGTTCTGCTACTCCGAACTCGGCACCCTGATCCCCAGCGCCGGCGGCGAGTACGCGATGGTCGGCACCCTGGCCGGGCGGCTGATGGGCTGGCTGGTCTTCGTGCTCTCCCTGATCGTGGTGATGATCGTCCCCTCGGTCATCGCCCTCGGCACCGCCGACTACCTCGCGCCCGTCCTGCACCTCGACAAGGCCATGACCGGCGCCGCCGTGATGCTGGCCGCCACCCTGGCCGGCCTGCTCGACCTGCGCGCCAACGCCTGGATCACCGGCGTCTTCCTGGTCCTGGAGGTCATCGCGGCCGGCGTGGTCTCGGTGCTCGGCTTCGCCCACACCAACAGCGACGCCCCCAGCCTGCTGCACGGCGTGGTCACCGGGGACGGCGGCGCCACCACCACGGTGAGCGTCGGCGCCATCGTCGGCGCGCTCGGCATCGCCCTGTTCATCACCCAGGGCTTCTCCACCGCCGTCTACCTGTCCGAGGAGCTGGAGAACCCGCGCCGCAACGTCTCGCGCACCGTGCTGTGGACGCTCGGCATCTCCTCCGCGATCATCCTGGTCCCGGTCGTCGCGATCACCGTGGGCGCCCCCGACCTGCAGACCCTGGCCTCCGGCGACATCTCCGGCATGGTCACCGCCTGGAGCAACTCCGCGGTCGGCACCTTCATCAGCCTCTGCGTCGCGCTGGCCATCATCAACGCCGGCATCGTCATGGTCATCCAGAACTCCCGGGTGCTGTTCGCCTCCGCCCGCGACAAGGCCTGGCCGGAGCCGGTCAACAAGGCCTTCGGCACCCTCGGCCGGTTCGGCTCGCCGTGGATCGCCACCCTGGCGGTCGGCCTGCCCGGCGCCGCGCTCTGCTTCGTCAAGGGCGAGCTGCTGAGCAACATCACCGGCGTCGCCGTCACCGGGATGTACCTGCTGGTCGCGATCGCCGCGCTGCTCTCCCGCCGCGGCCACCACAAGCACGCCTCCGCCTGGCGGATGCCGCTGTGGCCGGCCGTCCCGGTCGTGCTGATCGCCGTCCTGGTCTACGTGATGACCAAGCTGGACACCGAGCCCCTGCTGTGGACCGGCGGCATCACCGCCGCCGCCACCCTCTACTGGCTGTTCTACCTTCGCCCCCGGCAGGACACCCGCTGGGTGATCAGCCTCCCCGAGGACCAGCAGGACTGACCCCCACCCCTCCCCCACACGGCGGTGCCCCGGGCCTCCCCCAGGCC